>JAVBTU010000465.1:0-7630 GCA_031556015.1 Thermoguttaceae bacterium | reverse complement strand
AATTCTACCCGGGGATTGTGTTACACGTCATCCCCGGCTCTTTTTCGATTTTTCTGAGCTGCCAGCCGTCGCGCCAAGTTAATACCAACAAGGAGAAAAACTCCCACCACAATTCCCACTTTGATCAAAAGATTCCATTGTGAAATGATCAATAGCACGACGAATGCGGCGCCCATCGCAAGAAGTGCGGCATTAATCATAAGTGAGTCTTGTTTCTTCGGACTTTCGTTTTCCTTGATGGTCGCTGTTTCAATTTTCTTTTTTAGTTCTTCCACCGACTGTTGCCATTCTTCTTCCCGGCGGCGTTTATTGACAAATCGTACCACGAAAACCAAAATCAACAGTAAAGGCATCCCCATAACGGTAATGATTATCATTTCCGCCGGGCCGGGCATGCCGATGAAAGGGTGAACGTATCCACCTGTGTTCCAAAGAGACAAAATGGGGCCGAATACGATGAAAAAACTGACAGCCAGAATCGGTAATCCCATTTGGAGAACGACATAACCGACGAGAATGATCGCCCAAATCGGCCAAGTTTTCACTTCGTCGAGCATTGTGCGGAAAAATCCTTTTTGCGATGGAGTATTCGTCAGCGTTCTGGCTGTCCCCGACTTGTTTGTCAACATCCGTACAAGGTTAATAGCGATAAGGGCGAGAACACCAATCGTAATTACAATTTTCATCGAAGCAGGCACCTTTGAAAAAAGCAACCCAGAGACAAACACGAAACTACCAGCGATCACGGCTATCACGAGTATGGCATTAAGGGGTGTTACTAGCTTTTTGGGGCCTTCGTTTTCCTTGATCGTCGCCGTTTCGATTTCCGTTTTCAATTCCTTCGCCGACTGTTGCCGCAAGTCGCGATCCTTGTCCAACGCTTTGAGCACGATCCGGTCCACGTCGGCTCCGACCGGCGTTTTTTCGCTTGGCACCACGATCTTTTCTTGCGGCAGTTCGCCGGTCAGAAGTTCGTAGAACACTACGCCGAGCGAGTAAATGTCCGCGCGGTGATCGACCTTGTTCGGATCGTCCAATTGCTCCGGCGCCATGTAATTCGGCGTCCCGAGGATTTGCCCCTCCTGAGTCAAAGAGCCGGGGACGGAGCCGTACTCGGCGCAGTCGCCGGGCGATTCGTGGGACGGGCCGGGGGTTTCGCGAGTACGCTCCACCCCCGGCTCGTTGTGGGCGTTGAAACGCCCTATTCCGAAATCGGCGATTTTCACACGACCTTTGGTGTCGAGCAAAATATTCTCCGGCTTGATGTCTCGATGCAGCACCCCCTCGTCATGAGCGTATTGCAGGGCGTCACAGATTTTCGGAACGATCGCCAGGGCCTGCTCCGGCGAAAAGCGTTCCTCCCGCATCGCCTGACGCAGATTGACACCGTCGACGTATTCCATGAGCAAGAAGTAAAACCCGTCGCTTTCGCCGAAATCGTACACGGCGACGACGTTCGGGTGGTTCAACCGCGCGAGTAATTTCCCTTCCCGGGCGAAGCGGTCCGCGAACGTGGGCTTTTCGGCGAGTTTCGAGGAAAGAATTTTGAGAGCGACGAGCCGATCAAGCTGCGGTTGTCGGGCTTTGAACACCGTTCCCATGCCGCCGCGACCGATCTTTTCGAGAATTTCGAGCTGCGGAAACGCCGCTTGAACGGTTTCGAGGTCCGGCGAATCGGTCGGATCGGGCTGAGAGCCGGTCTTAGCGGCCCATTCGAGCAGACAGGCCGGGCACGGCTTGTCCGAGGCGGCGGAATCGAGCGGCGTTCCGCATTGGGGGCAAACGGGAGAAGTCATAATCGGGGGAGTTGTGGGAAATGAAAACACCGTCAAGTGGACCATTATAAAGAAACGACGATTTCCCGGGGGCGGGTTACAGGAAATCTCGAAATATTTTCCGTTTTCACAAAAATAAAAATTCCCCCAAGCGTTGGCAGAACCGCCGTAAAATGTACAATCAGGCGATTAAGATGGTGTTTTCTCTCAATCTAACTCAGGAGCAACAATAATGAATCGACGTGAAATGATGGCGGCTTCCGCCGCGACGGCGGTGGGGGTGTTCGGGCTGGCCGGAATCGGAAACGCGGCGGAAAAAATTGCCGAGTCGCTGGCGGGCGGCGACAAAGCGAAAAAGGAATTTTTGCTCAAAGAATGCGGCATGAAATACGACCACCTCGGTATTCCGACCGAAGACGAAATGAAGTGGGACGCGTATCTTGATAATCTCAAGCTACATATCCAGGAATATGAAAACGACCCGTTCGGGATCGAATGGATGAAATTCGAATCGGGCAGTCCGCTCCCGGAAATCATTCAAAAGCGGCCGCATGTCGCGTTCGTCGTCGACGACTTGGAGAAGGCGATCAAGGGGTACGAACTCCTGGTTCCCGTTTCGTCGCCGCGCCCGGGCATGACGACCTGCTTTATCGTTCACAAAGGGATCGCCGTCGAATTCGTGTGCCGCAAGTAATCGATTCCAACCTGTTCGTCCAATGAGATTGATCGTTTTCTTCATGGCGGGGACGTTATTTTTAAACGAAATATCGGCGGCGGAGTATCCCGAAACGGAGTGGTCGCTCGCTTCCCCGGCTTCCATGGGACTCGATGAACCGTCGCTGCTCCGAGCCCGCGATTATGCCTTGAGCGGCAAAGGGTCCGGGTGCGTCCTCTTTCGCGGCAAGCAGGTTCTTTCCTGGGGGGATCCCGACACGCTTTACGATCTCAAATCGAGTTCGAAATCGATCGGCGTGACCCTGCTGGGAGTCGCCCTGAAAGACCAACTGGTCGACTGGGACGATGCGGCCGTCAAGCATCACCCCGAGTTCGCGGTGCTGCCGGAAAGCAACCGGGAAACGGAATGGATTCCCAAAATCACGCTTCGAATGCTGGCCGATCAAACGGCGGGATTCGATAAACCGGGCGGATACGCTCCGCTCCTTTTCGAGCCGGGAACCACGTGGAATTACAGCGACGGCGGGCCGAATTGGTTGGCGGAATGTCTGACGCTCGTCTATCGACGCGATTTGAACGACGTTCTTTTCGAACGAATTTTCAAGCCGATCGGCATCGCACCGCACGAAATCGTTTGGCGAAAGCACGCTTACCGTCCCGAACGGATCGGGGAAATCCGCAGCCGCGAATTCGGTTCCGGGTTTCAGGCCAACGTCAACGCGATGAGTCGAATCGGATACCTTTACCTGAACGAAGGAAAATGGAAAGAGGAAGTTCTCCTGCCCGCCTCTTTCGTTCAAAGGGCGCGTCGACCGGCCCCGGAAACGGCGGCGCTGCCGACCCACTCGCCGGAAAAAGGGGACGATTTCGGGAAAGCGTCGCAACATTATTCGACGCTGTGGTGGAACAACGCCGACGGAGCCCTCGCGGAAGTTCCCCGGGACGCGTTTTGGTCCTGGGGGCTTTACGACAGTTTGATTTTCGTCGTTCCCAGTCTCGACCTCGTCGCGGTGCGAGCCGGCGAATCGTGGGCCAGAAAACCCGGAGCCGGACATTACGACGTCCTTGAGCCGTTTTTCGTGCCTCTCGTTTTCGCTTGCCCGAAAGTCGATCGCCAAGAAGGCGATTTTCCTTGAAAATGTCCCTTATCCCCCAAGAGAACCGTAAAGTTCGCCGATCGCTTTTTTGTACTCCCATAATGCAACAGCACGTTCCCAAACCGGTTTTTGTTCTCGGAACCAATAATCTCAAGAAGGGGCTTGAGCTTCAGGAACTGCTCGACGCGGTCGGAATCGAAATTCGGACGCTTGCCGATTTTCCGGAGAAAATCGAAGTGGTCGAAGACGGAACGAATTTCGCAGAAAACGCCCGCAAAAAAGCGTCGCAACAGGCCGCTTTCCTCAAAGAGTGGGTCATCGCCGAAGACAGCGGGATTTGCGTCGATTTTCTCGGCGGCGCGCCGGGGATTTTCTCCGCCCGATTTTCCGATCCGGACGCAACGGACGAAAAGAACAATTGGATGCTTTTGGAGAAGCTGAAAAACGTCCCCGCAGAAAAGCGAACGGCCCACTATACCTGCTCCGCGGCGGTCGCGGACCCGACCGGCGAAATCCGCGCCGTTTCCGAAGCGTATTGCCGCGGATCGATCCTTTTCGCCGAGAAAGGAACCGGCGGTTTCGGATACGATCCGCTGTTCGAGATCGTCGAATATCACAAAACCTTCGGCGAACTCGATCCGAGCGTCAAGCAGGCGATCTCCCACCGTTCGCGGGCGATGCGTTTATTGATTCCCGAACTGCTGAAATTTTCTTAGGGGGGGAGTACGGTTTTTTAGACGCTCGCTTACGCTTCCCGCCTTGGGGGATTACGCTCGCTTACGCTTCCCGCTCTGAATATTTCAAACGGAACAGATTCAGCGCTCGCTTCGTGTAAAGATCGTCGATGATCGCCGGGTGTCCGCCGTAGGGATGCGATTCGGTGAGGACCGTCGCGACACCGCTTTGGCCTATCGCTCCGAACCCGACGAATACCGGGACGCCGTTTTTACCCCCGTCCGGATACGGACCGATCGCCAGGGAAAAGTCGCTGTGGAAGATTTTCAGCGCATGGCGACACATCAGCGCAACGATTTGGCCGTTCAATTCCGGATTCTTTTCAAGGGTTGTTTCCGAAAAATCGGCCGGAATTTCCTGCTCTTCGGCAAGGCTGCTGGAAAAGCGAATCGCGCTTTTCAGGGCGTCGGCGGACCGAACGATCAAACCGCCGCGAAACACGTTCGCCGAATGCGGAGAAGACGCGACGGCGTCGTCGAGCAAACCGCGGGTCCCCCACTCCATCACGGCGAGCGTTTGGTTCCGCTTTTCCAGGAGTTCGCAAACGACGTCGGCGAGCGTATGGTCCCCTTCCCCGTAAACGAGCGGGCCGAGTTTTTCGTAAATGAGCCGGGCGGTCGGTTCCATCTGCTCGAAACACTCCGCTTCCGTCGCGGCTTGCGACTGGATCCGGAGCGTAATCGTTGCGCAGTCGGCGGTGATACCGACCGTCGGAAAGTAGGAACGATTGACGATGTCCGGAAGCATCGCTTCGATCTGACTTTCGCCGGCGCCGAAGCTGTGAATCGACCGGGAACGGATCACCTGCTTTCGTCCGGTGATCCGTTGGCAGTACGTTTCCAATTCGTCCCGGACGGTGCCGTTCCACATTTCCTTCATTTCCGCCGGAACGCCGGGCAAGGCGATGATTCGGAACGGTTTCTCTCCGCCGCCCGTGATATCGACGCCGGGTGCGGTTCCGTTCGGATTGGGGATCGCTTTTCCTCCCCGGGGAATGGATGCCTGTTTTTCGTTGGCTGACGGCATTTCGCGTCCCCGTTTCCGGAACAACGCTTGAATACTTTGCAGCGCCTCGGCATTGTGTTCCAACGGGACGTCGAGCATCGCGGCGATCGATTCGCGGGTCAGGTCGTCGGCGGTCGGTCCGAGTCCGCCGGTCGCAAGAATCACGTCGGCGCGTCGGGACGCGATTCGGAACACGTCGATATTGGCGTCCAGATCGTCGCCGACGGTCGTGTGATAAAGCACGCGAATTCCCAAATCGGACAATTCCCGGGCCAACCATTGCGAGTTGGTGTCAAGGATCTTTCCGCAAGTCAACTCGTCGCCGATGGAGAGGATTTCCGCAATCATGGGGCTTTCAGGGAGGCTCGGTGAATCGAAAGTACAATAAATCGCATTGTACAATCCCGATCCCAAAAAGGAATGGGAATCCGATTCGAAATGTTCGATTAACCCGCCGCACCGGCTAAAAAGAGAGCCAAATTGCGTAAAAATTGGGCGTAATGATTGCCGACTTCGATGAAACCGTCGCCGACCGTTTGCGTGATCCTGTGGTTGCCCCAATCGACCAGTCCGCCGACCCAATGCGGAGCGACGTCCGTTGCGAAGGCGGCGGTCTTGCCCTGCCCGAACACTCCGAGAACCAGCAGCGGAACCGCTTCGATTTCGGAGATAAGCATCGTTTCTCCCGATTTCAGGTCCAATGCGGTTCGATAGACGAGTTGATGTCCGTCGATTTCGCAGACCCCGTCGATGCGGCAGTCGGCGACTTCCCCTTCGTCGTCGGTGATACGCACGTCCAGCCGAACCGCGTCGAGTACCACGGTCGAGCCGGGCTTCGGCGTGATCGCGTTGTATCCGCCGATCGTGGGAGGAGAGCCGCCCCAGGGAAGTCCCTGGAGTGCTTCGTGTTCCCGGACCCGGCGAACGACTAACGGCTGAAACGAGTTGCGACGGTCGTCCCGATCGCTCATCTTCACGGGGAGAACATCGACCAACGGGGAATCGTGGTATTCGCCGTCTTTGCCGTGAAAGCTTTCCCAGCCGCCGATCATCAGCAGCCCGGCTCCCTGCCGCACCGCGTCGGCGATGTGTTCCAACTGGCCGGCTTGAAATTGCTTTCTCGGATAATCGCTGAGAATGTAGAGTGAATATTTTTTCGCCGTGAAATCCGGGCCCGGCGTTTGCGTGCTGTCGATTCGCTCGAACGGAATCTCGAAATGGGCAAGCACGCCGGACAGATAAATCGCGGCCCGGGTAATATCATCATCGCCTAAGTAGAGTATCGGGTCCATGGTGGTTCAGTGTCGGTTTGTAATTGGAGGTTGGCGGTTCAGCATCGTTAGCGGCGGGGCTTGCCCCGGTCTGGGCTGTGTGGACGGCGTCCTTTGCGACGTTTGGTCGGGCGCGAAGTTACCCATAACACACGGGGGGCACGCCCCGCCGCTAACGACTTAAGAAATTATATTCCGACGGCGGACGCAAGACAATCAAGACCTTGACAATCCGAAGGCAATTACATAAATTGCATGTTCCGGCCCTCCGAATCGGCCGATTGTGGATGTTGTTATATTCCGGAAAACGGGGTTCCCGTCTGGTTCGCCCGAAGTTTGTTCCCGGATTTATGTGTGTCGTCAATCAAAATGAGGTTGCCCTCTCATGAACGAGCCCGTCGTTGTCAATCTGCGTTTGATCGCTCGCGATCTGAATCTTCCCCTCGAAAAAGTCCAACCGGTTGTCGAACTGCTTGACGAGGGACATCCCGTCCCGTTTATTGCCCGATACCGCAAGGATCAAACCGGCAACCTCGAAGAGGAGGAAATCCGTGCGATCCAGGGAGAGCTTCAATCCCAGCGTTCTCTCGCCGAACGGAAACAAACGATTCTTCGTTCCGTCGAATCGCTTGGCAAACTGACGCCGGAACTGGAGCAGAAGATTCGCGACGCGAAGAACACGAAGCGGCTCGAAGACCTTTATCTCCCGTACAAACCGAAACGACAAACGCTCGCGTCCGTCGCGAAAACCCGGGGGTTGGAGCCGCTTGCGCTGGAAATCCTTGAAGCGAGTCCGAACCTCGCCGACTTCGACCAGCGGATCTCCGAGTTCGTCAACGAAGACAAAGGGGTCAAAACGACCGCCGACGCGCTGCTCGGGGCCGGGCATATCATCAGCGAAATTTTCAGTGAGAAAGTCGATCTTCGGCACCAAATTCGCGACATCGTCCAGCGGACCTGCGTTTTAGCGACGCAGCGCATTTCCTCGAAAAAGGAAATCGGTACGGAATCCGCCCCGACTGCCGAAAAATCGAAAAAACCGCGGCGACGAAAAGAACGCACCCCCAAAGAA
>JAVBTU010000432.1:0-7003 GCA_031556015.1 Thermoguttaceae bacterium | reverse complement strand
GGAGCAAGGAGAGGTCTTTGCCCCACCGCCCCTTAACCAAAGTTGATCCATGTCGAAGAAACCCACCATTAAAATCGTCCAGTATCTGTGGGGATCCAACAATACGGCCTATCGTTTGACCCATGCCGTCAATGCGGCTTACTGTCATAGACACGGATACCCCCATTGCGTCAAGACATTTCCTCCGCGAGATGATCGAGCCTGCTTATGGGAAAAGATCCCGGCAATTCTTGATGAACTCCACGATTGCGACTATGTGTTTTTCCTCGATGCGGACGCTTTTTTTTACAGTCATGAGCTGACCGTCGAAGAGGAATTGGTTCCCCTCCTGGAGGACAAGGAAATCCTAATGGCCGCCGACCTCGCCTCGGAGCGAATCCGTTTTCGGCAGGAACTTCCGAATACTGGGACGATATTGCTCCGGAATGCGCCCGTAACCAGAGAAATCTTGAATGAATGGAATGAATGCAGCGAAGACCCGGAACTGGAACATTTTCGTTTTCACCTGTTTCATGAACAGGAAGCCTTCTGGCGCTCCGTGATGCCCAGGTACCGCGAACATATCCGGGTTCTACGCGATTACTATTTAATGAACGGTTATTGCGGCGTGTTTGTTCGGCATTTAATGTCCCTGTCCGATGAAAAACGAGTCCGTGTTTTGCAGGCATACCTGAAGGAGCGGCCCAACTTGTTTCCGGAAAACGGGATGGCTTTTCCGGAAGGATTATCGCAAAGGTACCTCCAGTGCCGGGAATACGAAACACACCTCACCATTGAAGAATTGTACGGGAGTATCGACTGAAACAGGTGCACCGGTCCCTTCGCTTGACAACCCTTGAAAACATTATGAAAACGAAAATAGTGATAAAAATCCTGTTGATCTGCAGTCTGATCACTTGCGTCGCAATCGAGGCCGTCCACCGGATATTTCCCGCCGGAAATACAACCGTGCCAGCCGTTTTGACCCGACACAGGATTGAGGCGTATTTGGCGGAACTTCCCTCTGGAGCCGACTGGATCAAGCATCTCGAAGACGACCTGATGCCTTTTTGGACGACCGAGACGGCGCTGGGCGGTCAGGAGCGGGGAAATTTTCCTTCTTATCGGGACAATCGGGGAAAACTGATCGATTGGTCGAAATCGAGGGAAGAACAGCCTCCGGAAATTCAGGGCGGTCTCTACCTCGGATTGATCGTTCCCGACCGTGAATACCTGCGTACCCGGTCCCGGCAGATTTTCGGATATTGCATTGCGTTCCAGATGACCGGCGACCGCAAATATCTCGGCCATGCCTATGACGGTATCAAGTCCAACTATCTCGAAAAAGGCCGTTATTATGATGAAACCGACGGTACGCTCTTTGCCTGGTTCGATCCCGGAACAAAAACGTACCATCACGGCACCAGCCAGGATTGGGCTTACGGCTTAAGCGGCCCGGCTTACTACTATTGTGTTACCAAAGACGAACGGATTCTGCCGATGCTGCTCAAAAGTCGCGAAAAACTTCGCGAAACGTACTTCGATCCCGCTTTCGGGATGTACCGTTGGGTTTTCCGTGATACCGAATCGGACAAAAGGAATCAGCGTGAAATCGTTTCCAATCTCGATCAGATTTACGGATACATGCTTTTTCTCTTCCGGTCGCTCCCGGGAGAAGAACGGAAAATCTGGAAGCAGGAGCTCCGCGATCTGGCCGTGATTCTTTTAGAGGAATTCCAAGTGGAGCAAAACGGATTTTTCTGGGGGCAAATCGCCCAAACAGCGGGGAAGCATCTCGGTTCGGAACATACCGATTTCGGACACTCGACGAAGGCCTACTGGCTCATCATGCAGATCGGTCGATTGACCGATGATCCGGCTCTGGAACAAATCGGACGCGAAGGAGCGGCTCGACTCGTCGGTAGGGCGTGGGACCCGATTTGTGAGACGTGGAATCAAAAACTCATCGTCGATTCTTCCGGTACCACTCTTGTTCCGGTTCGGGATCGCGACTGGTGGTCCCTTGCAATCATGGACCAGACCGCGGCGACGCTCAGCCTGCGAAATCCCGATTTTTTGCGTTACCTCTCGAAAACACACTTGTTCTGGCGGGAAAACATGGTCGATCCGAACCACAAGGAAATGTGGCACCTGCTTAAGGCGGACCGGACCGAACCGGACGAGGGATTTCCCAAGCAACATGCCTGGAAAACCTGCTTTCACAGTACAGAACACGCTTTGGTCATGTATCTGACCTCGCAGCAACTGCATGGAGAACCGGCCGTCTTGCATTTCATTCGCAACGCCGACGATTACCGCAATCCGGAAGCCTATTATCCGTATATTTTCGAGGGAGAGGTTTCTTCGGACGGTGTCACGATCGAGACGAACTCGTTTGAGCTTCCGGAAAGTCCGATCCCGCGTGTTCAGGTCAGAATCTCTTTCAACTCGATTCGCTAGGAGTAACACCATGTCGATACAAAATCGGACGCAAAAAATCGCGATCGTGATCGAGAACCACTTTCATTCCGAGGAACTGCGGACCTACCGGGAAAGATTCACTTCGGCGGGGTTCGAACTCCATTTCGTTTCACGGCTGTGGGGGTACAACGAACTTTCCTTTATCCGGGCGATCGAAAAGGAGGATCAGGACGACGCGACCTTTCGGGAAACGCGGATCAAGGACATCGAAACGGCGACCGCGATTTACGATGTCGGTACGGTCAATCCGGACGACTACGCCGCGATCATCATGAGCGCCGGTTACACCGGTGTTCGCTGCCGCTACTATGATGCCGCACGCGGCGAGACGCCCCGGACCGCGCCGGTGGTCCGTTTTTTCGCCGAGGCGATGAAGAACAAGAAAATCGTCAAAGGTTTTTTGTGCCACGGGCTTTGGATTCTCACGCCCCTTCCGGAGCTTCTGGCCGGACGTCGCGTGATTTGTCACGAAGTGATTCGGTGCGATGTTGAAAACGCCGGGGCGATTTTTACCGAAAACGAATCGGGAATCGTCGCCGACGATGATATCGTAACGGGAAAAACGGGAAAACATGCGACGGCATTTGTCGAAATGATTCTCGAACGAATCGAAAAACGACATTGCCGCAAGGAAAGTGTTCTTTTGCCGGAGAAGAGGAAGCTCGGCGCTCAAAAACAGTCTCATGCGAACCGGGACGAGCCCGGAATTCGTTTCGGCGTTTACGCCCCCAACGCACTCCGGGTCGAGGTCGTATTCGGTCTCCTTTGGCAATCGGGCGATCCGGAAAAGAAACCGGTTAACCGGTCGAATCCGATTCCCTATGAAAGCATCGCCGGTGGATATATCGCCGACGATGGAACCGGAATCGATAGAACACGACCGATCGTTCCGCTCCTCCGGGAAAAAAACGGCTGTTGGTTCAGCGATCCCGGCCACCCGGATTTGCAACGTTTCGCGGACTGGGACCATGTTCCGTACATGTTCCGGATCGTGAAAAACGACGGTGTGATTTCGTACAGGACCGACTTGTATTCCCGATGCCAAATCGGTGCGGGACATTTCGATCCGAAAGGCATGCCTTACACCGGCTTTGTTTCCGAACTGGCCGGAACGAAAAGCTGTAGTATCATCGTCGACCCCGATACGGTGACCGAAGTCTTCGAGGAGTCCCTGTTTCCGGAAACACGCTTCATTCCGCAGGAAGAATTCTGGCAAGAGGAATTATCGTCGGAGAAACCATTCGCTCAAAAAATCGAGGACCTGGTGATCTACCAGCTCCATATTCCGGCCCTGGGTTTCGGACGGGATGGTGTCGGTTCAATCGCCGATGCGATTCGACACCTCGATCATCTGGCGGAACTGGGCGTCAATGCCGTTGAATTGCTTCCCGTCTCGCAATACGGCGGTTTACCGGAAACATGGGGGTATTCGACCTCGCATCATCATGCGGTGGAATTCTCCGGGGGAGGACGGGATAAGATGAAACATTTTATCCGGGAAGCCCATCGGCGTGGAATCGCCGTGATTTTTGACGTCGTGTACAACCATTACGCTCACGATGCCGAACGTGCCCAGTGGATGTACGACACGAACGATCACGAGAAAAACATCTACTATTGGTACCACGGTCATCCGTTCGATTATGCCGATCCGACCGACGATCTCCGTGATTTTCCAGGCTGCGACGGCTACCTCGACAATGAATCGACCGGATTTGCTCCGCGCTACCGCGATCCGTTTGTACGCCATCTTTTCATATCCAGTGCCGTTGCGCTTGTGAAGGAATTTCATGTCGATGGGTTTCGGGTCGATCAAACGACGTCCATTCATCGGTACAACAAACTCCGCGCCGACGGCTCGACGAACGAGGAAGCCGATGAATCGGGAAAAATGTTTTTGCGGGAGTGGACGACCGCCGTCCGGGAAGCGAAACCTCGCGTTTTTCTCATGGCGGAAGATCACAGCGGTTGGGATGGTGTTACCAAGTCGGTCGAGGACGGGGGACTCGGATTTGACGCCGCATGGTATGCCGACTTTCATCATCATCTCTGCGGGACCAACTTCAATTCCGATTATGCAAAGCTGATCCCGACCGCCGGTTGCGGTGGAGAGGGACCGCTTGCGATGGATTATTTCTCCGGAGCTTTACTGGAATCGGGAAACAAAAAGATCGTTTACCATCTCTGTCACGACGAGGCGGGAAATGCCGCGCGGTACGATGCCGATCCGGATCGGAGGTCGCACCGGACGATGCCGCTCGCCGCTCACGGATTCCAAAACGACGCCACTCGCCCGTTCGCCGAAGCGAGAAGCCGTGTCGCCTTTGCCGCCGCCTGCTTTTCCGCCGGAACGCCGTTGTTTCTCTTCGGGGAGGAAGTCGCGTTTGAAAACGATTTTCTGTGCGACGATGTCCTTGCGTTGCGTGAGGATTTCGACGTTAAAAGGAAGGGGGCCGGACGAGACATGTTCGAATTCTATCGCGATGCAATTCGATTACGTCTCTCGGAAAAAGCTCTGCGAACCCGAAACCTCGAAATCCTGCACGTCCACAACGACAACCGAATCGTGGCATTTCGACGTTGGGAGGAAACGGAGCAGATGATCGTCATGATCTCACTGAACAATCACCATTTCCCGCACGGATATATCGTCGGGCATTCTTCGAGTCCGAACGGTGTCTGGCAAGTCCGACTCGACAGCGACGCCGCATCCTACGGTGGAACCGGCTTTCGTCAGGAGATCGAATTCATCAGTGGGGAAAATTCCCTCGACATTTCCTTGCCACGAATCAGTTGTCTCGTTTTGAAAAAATTGTACTGATTACCCCGAAAAATTTCTCCTTCGATTTTTTCTTCCTCCCTTCCTTCCCAAGACCATCATGCAAACGCTCACCGATGTTTTTCAACGGGTTTACGTCATCAATCTCGCGCGTCGTCGTGATCGCTGGGACGCGTTTTTCAAGCGCATCCCGACCAATTGGCCGTTCCGGTTTCCGGAAAAATATAAAGCGATCGACGGCGGGCTGGCCTTGCCTCCCGACTGGTGGAGAGGCGGTGACGGCGCTTGGGGGTGCTATAAAACACATCTGCGAATCATGGAGGATTGCCTGTCCAACGAAGTCGATTCGGTGCTAATTCTCGAAGATGATGCCGTTTTCGTCGACGATTTCAACCGAAAGGTCAAGACGTTTTGGGAAGAACTCCCTTCCGATTGGGAGATGGTTTATCTCGGCGGACAACACATCCAGGAAACCATCCGGCTTCCCCGAAGGGTCAATGAGCGGGTTTACCGTCCGTTCAACGTCAATCGGTGCCACGCTTACGGGTTCCGTAATCGCAATGCCATCGCGAAAGCCTACAGGCACCTGAACGATTTCGCAAACTGGAACGTCGATCACCATGTCGACCACTATCTCGGCGAACTTCATAAAAAGATGAAAACCGGCCTTTATTGTCCCCGGGAATGGCTTGTCGCTCAATCCGAAGGAGCAAGTGATATATGCGGGGCAAATCTCGAATTGAGACTGTTTCCCAGT
This sequence comes from Thermoguttaceae bacterium, assembly GCA_031556015.1. GTDB lineage: Bacteria > Planctomycetota > Planctomycetia > Pirellulales > Thermoguttaceae > JAVBSX01. The sequence continues at coordinate 1,007 of JAVBTU010000432.1, read as the reverse complement.
TCCGACGAAACGGTCTATCCGGCGATCACGCAGCAAGGAATCGCGGTTTTGGGCGATTATTTCGGTGGGACGAATACCGTTGCCGGACTCCTTTACCATCTCGGGATCAACGTCGGCGTACGGCTGCCGCTCACTCAAGAGAAGGATTTGCCCCAGTTTTTCGAGGATCAGATGCTCGGGGAAATCTGTCGACAGTGCTACGACGAACCGTGGTTGACCGATAAACTTCCTTTCGAAGATCGGGCCAATCATCTGCGCCGCTGGGCCGGCTGGCAGTGCAAATACTCCACGAATCAAACGTATTTTGCAGGCAAGCATCCGATTCTTTCCCTGATGGGAGAGGAAATTCTGGAAACGTGGCCCGACCCGTTTTTTATCGCCGTCGATCGTCCCGTGGAAGAATCCGGCAAGCAATTACAGCGTCTCCAATGGGCATGGCACCCCGGGGCCGTCAAATACGCGTTCAAGCAACTGCGTGACGCCCGGGAGACGTTTCTCTCCAGACGCACCCCCCGATTCATTCGATTATCGTTTCCGGAGATCCTCGACGATCCCGATCGGACCATTGAAACCCTTTGCGGGTTTCTCGGCTACGCACCGAACGAAGATCAAAAGGAAAACGCGCTGCGTTTTCTACGGTCGTCGAACGACGATTACGTATTCGGATTCGTCAAATTTCCGCCGACTACCGAACAACCCCATGACGCAGCCGTAAGTGCGGTGCGACATGATTGAATTTTCGTCGCGGTTCATGTGGAATCGCGACCCATTTCCCCTTATTTGAAAGGACCAATGACAATGTCTACGACCAATTTTTCCAATGAAGTTCTTTTCGAGAATAGTGGCTCCTCGTCGGGCGCTTCATCTTCCGGAGACAAATTCCCGTTTTACAGTACGGCCTGTGCGGGAGACCCCTCTTCGTGTGGGAGTGCCTGCAACTGCCCGCGTCCCGGAGGAGGCCCCGGGCCAGGGCCTGGCCCCGGCCCCGGCCCCGGGCCTGGGCCGGG
>JAVBTU010000387.1:0-4282 GCA_031556015.1 Thermoguttaceae bacterium | reverse complement strand
TCGCTTCGGCGCACCATTCGATCACGGCCGGTCCGGTTTGCGTGCTGGATCCTTCCGTCGGGGCGAATTCGCTTGACGCCATCCGCCGGATAACGCCGGGGCCGTTTCCCGAAGCGGAAAGCTGGGATGTGCCGGAATATTACAACTCTCCCTGGCCGCTCGGAGAAGACCTTTTCCTGGTTGCCTACAGCCGCGATCGTTTGATATTCGAACCGACGCCGAATAAGGATAACGCCTTGGGACTGTATTTGATGGACGACCGTGGAAACCGGGAAGTGATTTACCGCGATCCGCAGATCGGTTCCACATGCCCGCTTCCGATCGTTCCGCGGCCGGTTCCGCTTGCGATTTCCTCGACATTTGACGCCGAACTGGCGCTCGAAGGCTTGGGGGAATTGAGCATCGCCGATGTTTACGAAGGTTTGGGAGCGGTGTCACGCGGCTCGCTCAAACAGTTGCGAATCGTGCAGATATTTCCAAAATCGACGTTCGTCGCGAACGAACCCCGAATCGGCATCGCCGGCGAGGAAAATACCCGGGCGGTTCTCGGTGTCGTTCCGATCGAGGCGGACGGATCGGCCCGATTCCTGATCCCGGCCGGTAAACCGGTTCTGTTCCAGGTCCTCGACGAAAACGGTTTCGCGTATCAAACCATGCGTTCGACGACCTCGGTGATGCCGGGTGAGCAGGTTTCCTGCGTAGGGTGTCACGAAGACCGTGAGACGGCGGCGAGCCGACCCGTATCGCAACCGATCGCTTTTTCCAATCCCCCATCCCGATTGATCGCGACACCGGAATCGGGCCGCCCGTTCGTTTTCACGGAAACGATTCAACCGATTCTCGACGCCAAATGCGTTCGGTGTCACGGCGGCGAAAAAATCGAAGGGGGGTACGACCTGTCACGCCGACTGGAGGAAAGCGGATACACGGCCTCTTACCGTTCCCTGTGTGAAAACGCGGAAATGGTTCCTCGTTTCGTCGAGCGCAATCAAATTCAAAAGACATCGCCGGGCGGTCGGATCGGCGCGCGAGGAAGTCGTTTGATCCAATTGCTTCGGCAAGGACATGAGGACGTCGAACTCTCCACGGAAGAGTTCCGGCGTTTGGGAACCTGGCTTGATTTGAACGCGGTCTTTTACGGCGATTACGATCCGGCCTTGATACGGTACCAACAAAAAGGCGATCCGATTTCGATGCCGGAAAGACAGTGAAAACGATTGCCGGTCCGAATCAAAACAGAATTCATTATTTACCTGATAAGTGTATTAAACGGTTTCCTGGATCAACAAACTCTCCTCTCAACCATGACTTCACGCATAGCACCACTGATCGTTGTTTTTTGCATCGCGACCGCACCGCTGTTCGCCGAAAAGCCGTGGTATGATCCGGAGGGTAACGCGGTCCTCATCGAAGGGAGCGTTGTCGACGAAAACGACCGGCCGGCTCCCGGGATTCGGATCGTCGAAGTCGGCGACCGGACCCCGGAAAAGAGAGCCGAAACGACGACCGACGCCGAAGGACGATTCACGATTCCCCGGAAGGAGATTCTCCTCGCGGGCAACGAAGATCGTTCGCTGCTGGGAATCTGGACCGCGAAATCCGGGAGAGATGACCGCGACACCACGAATACGAAAATCGTCCTCAAGCCGTCTCGAACGATCACGGGAACCGTTCAAGACGCCGAGGGAAAACCGATCGTGGACGCCCTGGTACTCGCGACGGGATCGTATCGGGAAATCGTACGGACCCTGTCCGATGCCGAGGGGAAATTCAAGCTCCAATACCCGTCGGATCTCTCGCTGGAAGCGATGTTGGCGATCAAGGACGGCGCCGGATTCGATTACATTTGGACCATGGAAACCGTAAGTTCGCGGGAAATTCGAACTTACGGTCGAGAAGGAAATTCGGAGCTGCGAAAAAAATCGGACGGACCGTTTTCGCTGACGCTCGATGGTGTCAAGCCGGTCCGGTTCCATTGCGTCGACGAGAACAACCAGCCGCTCGCGGGGGTGAGAATCCGCCCCTGGTATTTCGCGAAGCCGGGACAACCGAACGACCTGAACGTTTGGATCACTCCCTATGACCGAACAAGCGATGACCTGGGAAACGTTTCGTTTGATTTCTTTCCCGTTTGGCAAACGCGGGGAACGACGTTTGGGACCGACAAGGACGGGTACCTTTCCAGCCGGGTTGATCTGACGCCGGAAAACTACGGGAATACGAACACGGTCCGGATGCGCAAAGCGATCCCTGTGCGTGGAACGCTTCGATTTCCGGACGGAACCCCGGCTCAAGGGTGGACGGTCCGCGCACAGGGGCCGAACGATTTCGTCGAATACCTTCTGTCCGACGCTGACGGTCGGTACGAAATTGCCGCGGTCCCGGACTCGATCGTCAACCTCAACGCGGAACGCCCCGACGGCCCGGTCGGCGAAGGAATCGACAAAGATTGGATCGCCGTCCCGCAATTGAATGTCGAAACCGGAACGGAACCGATTCTCGTTCGCGATTTCACGCTGGAAAAAGGAACACGGATTTCCGGTCGGGCCGTCGCGGGGAACGAAAATGAACCGGTTGCCGATTGTTCCGTTTTGATTTACTGTCTCGAAAAAAGAAGCGACGCCCCGGAAGAAATGGACGAGGACCGCAAATACACGACGATCGACAGTTGGTGGTGGGCTCGTACGGACGCACGGGGCGAATACGAATTCTGGGTCGCGCCGGGCGATTACAATCTGACGTTGCAGTACGGAAACCAATACGGTCCGGGGCAGCGCCGCCGAATCGAAGTCGCCCGGGGCGAGGAGCAAACGGTCGATTTTCACGTCGAAAAAGTCAAGGTGGATTCCGTGCGTAAAATTCGCGGGACCGCCCTGTTCGGCGAAGATTCGACCAGCCCGGTCGCGGGGGCGGAAATCTCGTTCATGGCTCACGATCTGAGGTTCGACGCTTGGGAGGATTCCCATATCAAAGCGGACGAAAACGGCAACTTTGAAATTCTCGGCAAAAACGAACCGGTGTACGTTGTCGCGTCGACGTCGGACGGCAAGTGGGGAAAAATCGTCACCGTTGCACCGGATCAAACGGAATTCACGGTCTCGCTGGAGCCGACGGCGTCGGTCCGGGGCAAAATCCTCGATCGCCGTAGCGAACAACCGTCGGTCGGTCGGACCGCGACGTACACGATACAGATTCCCTCCGGCGGCGGTTCGTTTTTCTCCTGGGATTCCCATGAAACGAAAACGAACGAAAACGGCGAATTCGTGTTCAACGGCCTTCCGACCGGAGCCGTTTGTTATATCACCACACCGAATTACCATTACGGCGAAGAAACTTCCGACGGCGCGTCGTATGTTGGACGCGACCTCAAACTCCAGCCGGGTGAAACCCGCGTACTGGACGATTATTCGTTCGATTCCCGCCCGTACGGTCGCAACGAGTACTTTTACTTCATGTACAACGCTCAGGTTCGATATACGGGGCCGGGAAAGAATCCGTATGAGGCTCGATTCGAGCTTTTACTCGAGCGTACCAGGCGGGACGGTAAACGAATCTTCGCGATTCTCGTGCGGGACAGGCCGAAGGAAGGGGATCCCGACGACGTGAGCAACTTTTTCGACCTCCTTTTCAAGGACGACGACACGTTCTCGCTCACCGAGCGGTATTACCCGATGGGCGTGTTTTTGGATCCCGATCGGGATTACTCTACGGACGCGACTTCGGGCAAGCAATTCGTACGATATCGTGAAATCGATCCGGCGCAGCTCGCGAAGTTCTCGCTCGCCTTTTTCGACGCCGACGGCAATTGTCTCGGCGTCGAGCCGATCGACGACTGGATTTCCCTGAAAAGGCAGGAAAAAGTTCAAAAGGAAAAACTGATGGAACTGCTGAAGAAGTACGCGACGCCGTGAGTTCATCAGAACCGTACTTGGAGCTATTCCCGACCTGAATCGCTGACTTGGCGAAAGAGTTTTTACAACTTTAAGTCGAGTAACAGTGTCTTATCAAGTTCCGCATTCAATACCAGCCCCAAGCGTAAACGCTCGGGTTATGGTGTCCTTTCGGATCCGAATTGTTCAAGGCGTCGTTTGCGCCAAGCCCGATAGAAAAGCAGCGCCAAAATTCCGCTCACGCCCGCGAAATTGACGGAAACGAGGGAAACAAGGAAGAAAAGGGGAACGTTTGCGAAAAGGGGGCGAGATTGGGTTCGGTTTTGAATCCGCCCTGAAAGGGCAGTGCGTAACAGCCCAGGGCAAAGCGAAGCGACGCCCTGGGATAACGC
>JAVBTU010000396.1:0-5818 GCA_031556015.1 Thermoguttaceae bacterium | reverse complement strand
ATTACGCGTCCAAAAATCCCATGCGACCGATGATCCAGTGCGAATACGCCCACGCGATGGGAAACAGCACCGGGAACCTGTTCGTTTACTGGGACGCGATTCGCAAATACCCGGCGCTGCAAGGCGGCTTCATCTGGGACTGGGTCGACCAAGGCCTCGAAACCCCTGTTCCCGCCCCGTTTAGCCGGTACCCCGCGCATACCTACTTCGCCTTCGGCGGCGATTTCGGCCCCCCGGATGTCCCGAGCGACCAGAATTTCTGCATGAACGGCCTCGTCGGCCCCGACCGCAAACCGCATCCGGGGCTCGCGGAAGTGAAGAAAATTTACCAGGATATTTGGGTCTCGCCGAAAGAAGGAGAACCGTTCGGGAACTTTACTATTCGAAACGAATTTTTTTTCACGAAGATCGTATCTCACCACCCCGAAGGAAGCGTCTACGAAAACGATCAAGACGTGTATTACGACGAAAGCGGTGATATCGAATGCGGTTGGTATTTGAGGGAAGATGGAAAGCTTCTGCGCGATGGACAATTGAATTATATGACGCTTGATCCGCAATCCGCGGTTTCGTTCCTGATTAAACAGGAAAATCAGCCGATCGGCGAATGGGTAGCCCAACACGGAAAGCCGGGCAGCGAATACTTCCTCAATTTCGAGTTCAAACTCCTGAAAGACACCCCGTGGGCTCCGAAGGGACACGTTCTCGCAACGGAGCAGTTCCGGGTTCCGTTCGACAAAACGTGGCCGAAGAAGAAAGTCGAGATTCGCGAAAAGAATTCCGATCTCTCGCTCGAACTGATGAAAACGGTTCAGCCCGATTTCTGGCGTGCCCCGACCGATAACGACAGCGGAATGAATATGCCGGAAAAACTCGGCTTTTGGAAAGACGCGGGACCGCAATTTATGGAAAACTTCCATTTTCTTCCGGTGGAAACGCCAAGTTCCATGATCGAGTATTCCATGAAAGCCGGTGGAATTCCCAATTCAAAAGTTAAAAGCCGTTTGCGTAAATGCATTACACGCGATGGGCTCGCAACGGTAAATCTCGATTTGAAAATTCCTGATACCGAAAAAACGCCGGAGTTGCCGCGCTTCGGGACCCGATTAAAGGTTCCCGGCAAGTACAAAAACGTCGAGTATTACGGTCGCGGGCCGGAGGAAAATTATTGGGACCGTAAGACCGGTTCGCTCGTCGGGCGGTACAAGACGACGGTCGACGACATGTTCGTCGATTATTCCGAGCCGGGCGAGTTCGGCAATCGCACCGACGTCCGCTGGGTCGCGTTCCGGGACGATGAAGGAGCCGGCGTGCTGTTTTTCGCGGTTCTGAGCGAAGCGGACCTGAAAAATCGCGGCCTTGGCAGCAATGTGGACAAAGCGAAGCTCGACCCGGGCACGATTTCGTTCAGCGCGTCGCATTTTTCGCGGGAGCAACTGGAAACATGCGATCATCCGTATAAGATGAAAAAAGACGCGGACATTTTCGTAAACATCGACCTGGCTCAGCAGGGCGTCGCCGGCGACGACGCCTGGGGCGCCCCGGTTCACAAGGAGTTCCGGTTGAGCGGAAGAGAATACTCGTTACAATACTGCTATTGCGAACTCAAGCCGACCGACGACCCGGCGACGGTTTGCCGGGAAATGCTCAGCCGCGAATAAGCGGTTCCAAGGAGATACCGATGAGTTCAACTTTACCTATTTCAACGGAAAGCACGGGAAATTTCGTTTTGAATTCCCCTCCGGAAGATTCCCGGGAGCGAAAGAAGTGGATTCAAAATGAACTCCAGCGTATGAAAAAAACGCAAGGAGCCAAAGATTTCTCTTCTGTGTTCGGCCAATGGCCCGGCCAGGAAACAGATGAAGAAATCGAATCGTTTCTCAAGGAGTTGTCCTGATGTCGAAATGGGACGATCCGCTTCCGTACGGAGTTCCGGCTTTGTTTGATACCGGTCCAATTTTGCAGATCGCCCGGGGAAATGAAGTCGGACGGATCATCGATCAGACTTTTCGTCTTTCCGAACATTGGAGGGATTTTTGTGTTTCGGCCATCACGTTGGGAGAACTCGGCTCCTTGGTTCGAAGAAACAACTGGCAAGAGTACAAATTGTCGCGACTTCAGAAGATCGTCGATGAAATTTATGTGTTGGATCAATTGAATTCCAAGGTTTTGGAATCCTACTCCCATCTTTCCAGTTTTGCGGGAAACCGCGGAAGGAGCATCGGCCAAAACGACCTTTGGATCGCAGCGTTTGCCAGAACTTACGATATGGTTTTGATCACGATGGATCGGGATTTCGAGGGAATTGAAACCGAATTGTACGATTTACGGATTTTGAAAATATAAAAAAATTTCATGAACATCCTCGTCCTGGACGAGTGGTTGCCGTCGATGGAGAATTCCGGGAAATCGATCCGGACGTTCCAGCTTTTGGCGCCGCTCGCGAAAAAACATCGGATCACGTACCTTGCGCACTTGGACGGTTCGACGCAGCCGGAAAACGTGCGTAAAATGGAGGACGCCGGTTTCGAAGTCGTGTGCGTACCCCGCAAGATGCCGTACGCGACCCCGACGGCAATGCTGCTGGGAATCGTTCCCGCTCTGTTTGATGCGTATCCGATTTCCGTGCGGCGGCATTTTTCGCTCGATTACGCCGCGAAGATCATGGAACTCGTCCGAACGCGGTCGTTCGATCTGGTTCTCGTCGAATGGACGCATTACGGCGTTTACGGCAAGTTCGCGCAAGGTTTGCCGCAGTTCGCCTGTACGCATAACGTCGAATATCTTTCCTGGACCCGATTCGTCAAAGCGACGCCGAACCCGATCAAAAAACTGCTCGGAATTCACGAAGGATACAAGCTGAAGAATTTCGAGAAGAACTACTACGGTGAAATCGACTATTTTTCCGTCGTTTCGGAAGATGATCGTCGGCTTGTACAGAAGGAATTCGGACTCGATAATGTCTGCGTCGTTCCCAACGGCGTCGCAATCGCTCCTTACGACGAAATCCCGAACGCTCCGGTTCCGGACCGTTTGGTATACTGCGGTTCGATGGACGCGTTCATCAATCAGGACGCCGTCGCGTATTTCGTCAAGGAAATTTTTCCGTTGATTTTGAAGCGGAAACCGAACACGACGTTTACGATTATCGGGCGCGATCCGCCGGAATCGCTCTTGAAATTGGCGAACGAGAAGATACGATTTACCGGTCGTGTGCCGGACATTCGCGTTCCACTCAAGGAGGGAACGGTCGAAGTCGTCCCGCTCCGCATCGCCGGAGGTTCGCGGCTGAAGATTCTGGAAGCGTTCGCGGCGAAAATTCCGGTCCTCTCGACGACGATCGGCGCCGAAGGGCTCGATTGCCGCGACGGGAATGAAATCGTTTTGGCCGACACGCCGGAGGATTTCGCGAAAAAGTGCGTGGAGCTTCTCGACGCGCCGGACCGGCGGGGCTCGCTCGTGGAAGCAGGCCGGAAACTGGTCGACGAACAATACGACTGGAGCCGCATTTCGCCGTTGGTCGAACAGGCGTGGGATGAAACCGTGAGTCGTTTTCAAACGAAGCGAAAATCGATCGAAAGCGGATCGGAAAGCTGACGGCGTCCTTCGTTTCTCACTCTCCCACGAACAGCAGCGTTTTCCGCGCTCCGAGCTTAACCGGTATCGCGTTGTCGCTTTGCCCGGCACCCCGGATTTCGCCGTCGGCGGGATCCATCTGACACCATTTACGGTCCCGTTTTCCGCCGGGAACGGTCAGCGTTCCTTCATACGGCTTCTCGTCCACGTTGAGCAGGAGGAAAATATCCCGCCCGTCGCGATGGAACCGACCGAGAACGATCATTTCGTTTTCCGGCGAGATTTTCGGCAGGTCGCCCGCGGCCAATTTTTTCGCGTCTTCCCCGTCGACGACGAACGCTTTGCCGCCGAGCTGTTGCGGCGTCAAACGCTTGTCGGACAGGACGAACGGAATTTGGTGTTGAACCAGAAACGCCCCCACGCCCTCGAATTGTGAAACGAGCCGTTTCGTTTCCGGCGACATTTTCTGCAAGTCGAGCGGATCCGCCTGCGGAACGTATTCCGCCTGGAGTTCCCGGATCGGATAGTAGAGCACCGCTTCCGGCACCAAATCGGCGTCACGCAAAATCGCGTTGAGCCGCCCGACGTATTGACAATATTCCTTGTGAACGTCTTCACCGCGTCCTTTGATACCGTAGTAAAGCGTGAATTCCGTAACGCCCAAAGCCGCTTGCCAAGACGCCGCCGCGCACATCGTTTCCAGATCGACTTCCCCTTGGCCTCCCATTTGTTGGGAAAAATCGCTGATTTCCGTCATGACCAGCCGCCGATCCGTCCAGTACGCCGCCGAGGCCGGGAACGCCGCCGCACGCCAAGCCCCCCAAATCACGGCCTTCGGATCGCTGTTGAGCATATCCAAACCGGGCACGTCCAGCTTCATCAGCATTTCCAGTTTGTTCCCGTCGAGCGGAACGTGGGCGTGCGTCGGCTCCTCATGCAGCGTATGCCCGCTGGACGCGACACGAAATGGGGCCGCTGGATTTTCCAGCGTCGGAACGGACGAACCGTTTTCACGACACCACTGCTGGATCAGCCCGTAGAAACGGTCGCGGTCCAGGTTGGCAATGAGTTCCCAGAAGTTTTGGCGAACCGTCTTGTCCTTCTCCGAATCCCCGGCGAACAACGACATGCGGAGCGGCATCAAATCCTCGCCGTATTTTTCCTGATACCGTTGCGGCAGATCGTTGCACCACGGCACCATCGGGAGCGGTTTGACGTTCGGATCGAGCGGATCGTCGATGCGGACCTTAACTCGAACGTCTTCAGGAATCGTCCCGATGTTGACCGCGTTGAGCGACGGTTCGTCGGTGAAAAACGCTTCGATTTGCGCGAACAGCTCTTCGCCGAGCCGGTCCCGATATTGAGCGTGCGTCACTTCGAGGAACCGTTTCGTCGCTTCGGTGTCAAGCAAATTCGGATACCGCCGGGCCGCCGCGTAATTGTTCGAAGCATGGGTAAACTCGTACGCCGGACGGACATAAAGCGGTTCATCCTTCCGCTGGGCGTCATAGACGAGCGCCTGGCATTCCAGTTCCGGATGCCCGCGAAGCACCACGCCCCCCGCTTCCGGACTCGGATAACCGTCTTCGTCGTAGATCCACACACGCAGTCCGAGCTGTCGCGCGCTTTTCACGGCGTCGATAAAACGCGTCCATTCCTCGTCATTGTACAGATAATTATTCGAGCCGACGTTGCAGACGATCCCGCCCAAGCCGCACTGATCCTTGAAGTAGGCCATTTTTTCCGGCGTATCGTAATGAACGACGCCGCCGTGGATGATCTGGAGCGGTCGCATCGCGGCGGACGGGGATTCCCACTCCGCTTTCCACGAATCCGGAATTGAAGATTCCGCGCCGACGGCGACAAAGGAGAAAACGAGAAACGCAAAGACGGTCGAAAGAATTCTTGTCATGGGATTGGGAACGCGGGCGCTCCGCCCGCATTTTGGCGAAAGGTATTCCGAATGTCCGGGCGAGGCGCACACTCCTTACTTCGGTTTCTTTTGACGCAGTGTACGCATCGGGGACTTTTCGGCCTTCGGGGTGGAAGTCGGAGCCGGTTTTTTCGGTGTTTTTTTTGCGGGCACCGGTGGGGATTTCGCGTCGGGTTGGGATGTCGCCTTTTTCACGGGCGGCTTTGTTTCCTTGACGGGGGACTTCGCCGTTGGTTTTTTGATCGGCTTCGCCGCCGGGACTTCGAAGGGGTTGGTCGTCTTGTCGGCGGGTTTGACAACCGGTTTTTC
>JAVBTU010000312.1:0-3905 GCA_031556015.1 Thermoguttaceae bacterium | reverse complement strand
CTTACGCTCGTGGAATGGTACTCACGCTTGCCGCAACGTGTATCGGAACCGGGCCGAGATTGCAACTTCTTTCGGACGACGAAGATTTCAACAGTTTGGTCGAAACAGAATTCATCGCGTGGGCGGAAGCGGTTCGGCTTTGCGAAAAGCTGCAAACGCTCCGAATGGCCAAAATCACGGATGGAGAAGCGTTTGCGGCGATTCTAAAAAATCCGCGACTAAAACATCCGGTTGAAATCGATTTGCGTCCCATTGAAGCGGATCGGATCACGACACCATACCCGAAAATCACGGACGAGGTCGAGGGAATCGAGTACGACAAATTCGGCAATCCGGTCCGGTATCACGTTTCGAGCGAACACCCCGGCGACTCTTCGCTTTGGTACGGCAAGTTCGAAACCATTCCAACGGAGTATATGCTGCACTGGTATCGCATCGACCGGCCCGGCCAATCGCGTGGTATTCCTGAAATCATGCCAGCGCTTCCGCTTTTTGCACAGTTGCGGCGTTACACACTTGCGGTTTTGGCTGCAGCGGAAACGGCGGCGGATTTCGCGGCGGTGTTATACACCGATTCTCCGGCAAGCGGCGAAGCCCAGCCGCTTCAGGCGATGGACGTTGTCGAGCTTGAAAAACGTATGGCGACGGTGCTGGCCGACGGTTGGAAGCTCGGGCAAATCAAGGCGGAGCATCCTAACACCACGTATTCCGAATTCAAACGGGAAATTTTGGGTGAAATCGGGCGGTGCCTTCAGGTTCCGATCAACATTCTACTCGGTGATTCCTCGAAACACAACTACGCGTCCGGTCGCTTGGATCACCAAACGTTTTTCAAAAGCATCAAGGTCGAACAGGCGATTTGCGAACAAGTCGTGCTATACCCGGTTTTCGGTATGTGGTATCGCGAGGCGTCACGTATCGGGATTTTTGGACGCAAAACGATTTCTCGAAATCAAGGCATCCCTTCGATTGGTTGGTACTGGGACGGACAAGAGCATGTCGATCCGATGAAAGAGGCGAATGCGGCGTCAAAGCGACTGGAATCGCTTACCTCGAACCTTGCGATTGAATGCGCCAAATCCGGACTCGACTGGGAAGACGTTCTGGAACAGGCGGCGAAGGAACGGCGAAGAATGGACGAACTCGGCCTTGTCGCGAATAACACCATAACCATTTATGAAGACGATGAAGAAAATAATCAAACTGACAAATCTGACGCTCCAGCCGAGCGAGATCAAGTTCGTAAGAAACGAAAACGATCCGGCGAATCTTGAGGCGTCAGGGGGGGCGGGCGAACTACCGCAATTCACGCTGGTCGCGTACACGGGCGGCGTGGTCAAGACGCGGGAAATCCCGCTCCCGCTGGTCGTCGACCTAAGCGGCGTCGATATTCCGCTCCAAAAAGTCCCGGTCCGGCTGGAACACAAATCGAACCAGGGCGTGGGACACACCGAACGAATCGCGATCGTCGGCAACGAGATCGTGGCGTCTGGCCTTATCAGCCGTGACACCTCCTGGGCACGCGACGTGACACTGTCCGCCAAGAACGGTTTCCCGTGGCAGATCAGCATGGGCGGCCCGATCCATGAGACCGAATACGTTTCCCCCGGTCAAAAGGTGTCGGTCAACGGTTGGGTATTCGAGGGGGAACTTTACGTCGTGCGTCGCATGACACTCAAGGAAATCAGCTTCGTGGACATCGCGGCGGACAGTAACACCTCCGCGATTATCGAAGCGCAATATGACGAGGAAAACGATATGACAGTTGAAACGAAAGTCGAAACGAAACAAGACGAAGTGAATGACGATCCGAAACCCGCCGCTCCCGTCAATATCGAGGCGGTCGGGTTTGACGCCGCGAAAGCGATGGAGGAATTCAGTACGAAACTACTGATCGATCAAAGGCGCATCGCGGCCATCGAAAAGATCGGTGGCGGCAAGTTCCCGGACTTGGAGGCGAAAGCGATCGAGGACGGCTGGGCCGTCGAAAAATTTCACGGCGAATATCAGGCGAAAACGATGCCGGACGCCTCGAAAGTCGCCAATCACGTTCCACACCGCAGCGGCATGAAACCACAGGCGCTCGAAGCGATCGCGTTGGCGTCAAGCGGTAGTTCGCGGGCGTACCTGGAATCCCAGTATGACGCCCCGACGCTCGACCTTGTGGACAAGTATCGCGGGATCGGAATTCAGGAATTCTGCGATATCGCCTGTACGGGGCAGCACCTGCCGAACATCCGGCGTGACGCCAGCGGATGGCTCGAAGCGGCATTCTCGACGCAGGCTTTACCCGGAATCCTGTCCAATATCGCCAACAAGATGCTTTTGGAAGGATTTTTGCAGATCGAGGACACCTGGCGCAAAATCGTCAAGATCGGGAGCGCGTCGAACTTCATGCACCACCAGCGGTTCCGCATGGTCGGCGGGTTCAAGTTCGAGAAGGTCGGTGCGGACGGCGAACTGAAGCACGGCAAGGTCGACGAGGAGTCGTTTTCGCAGAAGATCGACACCTACGGTATCATGTTCTCGCTCACGCGGCAAATGCTTATCGACGACAATATCGGAGCGTTCGCCGACATTCCGCGCAGCATCGGGCAAGGAGCCGGTGAAGCGATTTCCGACGCCGTGTGGGAATGTCTCTTGTCGAACCCGAAACAGAAGGACGGCAACGCGTTTTTCAGTGGGCCGCACAAAAACCTCCTGACGGGGACCAAGCTCGACATCGATGGTCTCACGGCGGCCGAAATCGCGTTTGCGAAGCAGGAACGGTCCAAAGGCCGTCCGCTCGGGATCGCCCCGAAAATCCTGCTGGTGCCAACGGCGTTGAAGGTCTTGGCCGAAACGCTCATGAAAAGCGCGACGGTCAACGAGTCCACCGACCCGAACAAGCCGAAGCCGGTCAACAACCCGCACTCCGGCAAGTACGAAATCGTGTCCTCGCCGTATCTGTCCACTCCGGCGATTCCGGGCGGAAGTGACGCCGCGTGGTACCACGACTTTTACCTCCTTCTAAAATGGAAATCGAAATCTATCACGAAATCGTCGACGACACCATCGTTTATACGGTTCTTTTCGCGGGAGAAGAAGTCGTTCGCTCTTCGGACGTTCGGGTTCGAGAATACCTTGAATCAGGTCAGGCCGAGGAACTGGTATCACTCCTGATCGACTCCGACGGCAATCTGGACGTTCTCGAAACTTCCCTTACATAAAGGATACAAATAATGCCCATTCTTTTCGGGAGCGACATCGAACTCCCACGCGATCCGCAGGAAGCACTCCATGCGGCCACAAAGCAGTACGTCGACGCCGGACTGACCGGCAAGGCGGCGTCAAGTCATACCCAATCGTACACGACGATTACCGGTTGGGGAGTTGTCGTATTGCTTATGATGTGCCTGCAGAATTTCTGTCGTTACAAGATCACGCTGGACAATCAGGGTGTTCAATATAGGCGAAGCTGGTTCGGGATAGGCTGGAACCGCGTTTGGCGGTATACCGATTTCGCTAAGGTGACGGCCGAATATCGAACACTCAAATTTTTACAACTCGATATGATTCGGAATCCCGAATTGGGGGATGCCGGAGACGGCCGAACGAATCCCTACCCGTTTGCGATTCGGTTCCTGAGCGCCGACGACGAACCGCTCGGTACAATTCCCGATTTGCTCGAAAACGAAGCCATTTTGATTGCCAAACAGATTCGGCAAAAGACAACGCAACCAATACGCTGTCGGGAAGAGGGGGGAAAACGCTACGGGTAGAATGCTCCATATCGGTGGTTTTGGATATCAAGTGTTTTTCGAGGGTACACCGCAATGAAACAACCGAACTTGGTAGTTATCGTGTTCGTTGGACTCATTACTTTGTGGTGGGTCGTCTTCATTTCATTGGACGTTTGGCTTGCC
>JAVBTU010000068.1:0-5042 GCA_031556015.1 Thermoguttaceae bacterium | reverse complement strand
ACGTTCCCGAGGGGAGCGTGCTGGAAGAGACGTGCGAAATACGAACGGCATACTTGTTTTGGGAATTGGCGTTGATGTAATTGATTCCCGTGATGATCTCTTCGGCGGCGTCCCGGTTGACGTTGGCGATTTTCGTCCAGATCGGGTTCGCGGCGGAATACTCTCTCTTACCGGCGGCGGTGGCCGAAAGCGTCGTGGTCGTGGCCGTGGCGTTGTAGAAGTTCAACGTCTGGGTGATTTTTCTCGAGTCCGTCGCGGTGGTGTTCGTCTGGCTGATCAACTGCAAAGCGCTCGTGTCGGACGTGACTTTTCCGAAACCGATCGCATCTCCGGTGACGGTGGACGGAACGGCGATCGCGGTCGTCTGGAATCCCTTGTCCTGCCCGACGAAGAAGAACGACTTGGTCGTCTTCGTTTTACTCGAACCTTCGTAGGCGGCCCCGGTCAGGGTAATGAGTAGGTCGGGATGAACCTTTCCGGAAGAATCGGCGACCACCTCGCGAACCTGGAGGCTCTCCAGTTCCAAATCGTTGTCGGTCGCGGTCAACGAGAAAGGATAGGCAATGGTCGATCGCGTGTAGGTCGTGGCGAAAGTCCCATTGCTCGATCCGAGGTAAACGTCGATGTTCAGATCGCTCCGCGTTTTATGGACCGTTTCGTTTCCGACCTTCTCCGAGTAAGTCACCGGAGTGGTCGAGAAGACGAGCAGATCGGCGACGCCGTCGGCGTTCATGTCGGCGACCGCGTACTGCTTCGATTTGACATTGTTGTTGTTCCCGCCGATGTCGGAGATGACGGTCTTGACCGCCGGTCCGTACTGATTGCTGGTGTTGCCGTTGTTTAGGAAGACGGAAACCGTTTGCAGTTCCCGGTCGATCGAAACGATGTCGTTGCCGACGTTGCCGATTTTCGCGACTTCGAGAAAGTGCGAGCGTTCCAGAGCGAACGTGATCGCCGAAGAGGAGTCCGATTTGTAGGTAAAATCGGCGAGCTGGTCGAACGTAATCGCCGAAGCGGTGAGCATGCAACGCTCTTCGAGGCTTTCGACGGCAAGTTTTTTGCTTCGCGGGGCCGAGGACTTTTTCCCCTTGGCGGTTTTCTTTTTTTCAGCGGAAGATTCCGGTTCGGTCGCGGTGGTCAACAGTTGAATCCATCGGGAGAATGACTTTTTCATTGCCGTCTCTGTCGTATGTAGAATAAAGGGAAAACGGGTCGGAAACGCTAGGAATATCCGAACGTACTCTGGATGACTAACATCGCAATACCGTGAATTAATATCACGAGGCAAGCGACCATCGGAAGCGAACATTTATCCGAGCGGCAGCTCGTTTTGTCGGCGGCTCAGCCGCCCCGGATTATAACGGAAAAAATTGCTGTTGGGAAAGCGTTTGAGAAAATATCGATGAATTTTTTTCGAAAAATTTATTTTTTCGAGTAGACGACCGACCCATTATACACAAATCCGTTTTTTTCGCAAGAAAAGAACATGTGCTAAATCGGGAACAACCGCCCACTTTGAATCTTGGTTGCCGTGTCAGGGAATTAAGTTCACTAAAAATTTGAAAAAATATGAAAAAATATGGGGGAGGGAAAAGGGGAAAAGGGGAAAAGGGGAAAAGGGTGGAAGGGTGGAGGGGGATTTACGTTCGCATATGCTTCTTATTTCTTATTTCTCATTTCTCATTTCTCATTTCTCATTTCTCATTTCTCATTCTCCATACAGGGACAAATACCGATACGGCGCCTCCAGGATCATGATCGCGAAGGCGGTGTTCAAGAGGCGTCCGCCGACGTCGCAGTACGGGTCCGGAAAAAACCAACTTCCGCTTTCATGTCCTCCTCGGGCTTGCGTTTGCACCAAAAAGTCCCGCAGATCCGGATACCATCTCGTCCAACCGGAACCGCCGTAATGCTTCATCGCGAGCGTTCCGTAATAGGCGTAATACAAATTGCAATGTCCCAGTCCCGACCGGGATTTCGTGTCCGATTTCAACCCTCCCCAACGATCCAGCAGTCCCATTCCTCCGTCCAAGGGAGCATAGCCGGGCTTCGCTCCCAAGTACATCCTCAATAATAATCCAATTGCGGTACATGTATAGACCGAGTCGGGATATCTTCCGACCGATTCCTTGGAATCGAGTTCTTTCACGTCCTGAAATCGGACCGGCAGGTAGTTGAATTGCTGTCCGCCGTCATATTGGGTGGAATCGAGAAACATTTCCGCTCGCGACAAGGTTGTCGATTTGACTTCCAAACCGGAGAGGATCGCACTTTTGAGCGCGAGCATCTGCCAGCCGCTGACCGACAAATCGCCGGGCGGTTGACCCATTCGGTACCGCCAACCGCCGACGAATTTTCCCTGCTGGACCTGGGCCGCTTCAATATACCGGATCGCGTTTTGGGCCGCATCGCGGAGTTGGGTTTCAAATTCCTTATTTCCCCTGCCCCGGGTCATTCCGTACGCTTCGCACAACGCAAGGGTCGCGATTCCCTGCGAGTACATCCCCTGCGGAGTTCCCTGCGTCAAATCGTTGCCCAGCGACATTTCGACGCTGTTTCGCGAATTGAGCAGGAACCGTAATCCTTTTTCGACGACCAGTTTGTACTGCCCGTCCAAATGCGTGTATCCCGCCCCGAGGAACGGCAACAGCGCGATCGCCGTCGCCGCGTTGCGACTCGGATGCTTCCCCGCCTGGGAACACAGGTTCCGTTTGCCGCAGTTTCCTAAATGAAAACTCCAGCCGCCGTCGGAATCCTGGTGAACCGCAAGCCAACGGAGTCCGGCTTCGACCGTTTTTTCACTCATTTCGGTCGGGTCGCCCGGTCCGCCCCGCCTTCCGCGATTCGCTTCGGTTCGACTTTCGGCGAATCCGCCCCCACCGCTCATCGCCTGGCTCGGATCCCCGCCGCCTGTCGCGGTTTCTCCGCTCACGGCCGTCGGCGGCGTCTGTTCGGACGGCTCGCTCTTCGTCAAATCTTGTGTTTCGTCCGTATTTTGCAGCTCCGCAATGCTCGTTGAGTCGCTCGGGACGATCAGCAGTTCGTTCGGGTTGACCGAAGTCGCGATTTCCTCAAGGCTCGCGATCAAGCCGTCGCCGTCGTCGATTCCGTCCTCCAATGTGGAGAACCCGCCGACCAAAAGTCCCTGCGGCAACGGCGTCGGCCGATACACCAGCAGGGCCAACGACATCAACAGGAAAAAGTGAAACGCGAAACTGCTCCACGTTCCAACCATTTCTTCCCGGGCCAACCACACCAACCATGCGTACAGGAGTTGGTCGAATCTCTTTTTTTCGTTCTTTCGAGGGGGATTTTTCCGGTCTTCGGTGAGAATCGGCGGAACAACCGGCGTCTCCCCACCGGGCGGCGGTGCAATACCGGACTGATTTCCTCGACTTTCATACATGTTCACGGTATACACCGGCACCTTCTCGGTGCTCGGGCTAAACAGGGGTTCGTCGGATATTATCGCATTTTCGAAGGGGTTGTCTTGCTCGAAACCTCCGGCGTGCCAGTCTTGTCGAATATACCAATCCTCCCTTTTAGCCGGTACCCCGCTCAACCCCTCTTGACAGAAAAACGACAATGTCTTATAAAGATGCAAGACAATGTCGTATCCTTTCGTTTTTTCAAAACACCATGCCCACGAATCTGCAAAAACTTTCGCCCGGCGAGGCGGAAATCCTGGAAATCTTTTGGCAACATGAACCGCTCACCCTTGCGCGGCTGCATGAAATTTATACCGACGGAACCGGCAAGCCGACGCAACAGACGATCCAAACGCGATTGAACCGGATGGTCGCCAAGGGGCTGTTGGTTCGCAGCGACGATTTTCCCGCTGTGTATCGGAGCGAAGTTTCCCGGGAAAAAACGCAGGGCAAATTCATCGACCTGCTCGAAAACCTCGCCGACCGCTATTTCGCGCCGTTGATCCTCCGACTCGCTGAAAAACGTTCGCTCACCCCGGAAGAAATCGACGCGATGAAAATCACGTTACGCAAAAATCAGGAATAGGCTCCAATGCTCAATACATTACTCCATCATGCGGCCTACGCGTCCCTGTTTTTGGGGATCGGGGCGATTGTCGTTTACGTTTTGCTTCGCGTCGTGCGGGTTCGGTCCGCGAAGTTTCAGCGAAGCGCTTGGGGGACGCTTTGGGTGGCGTCGCTCTTTGGCGGGACCGTACCGGTGCCGGTGCCGGTTTATGAGACGCAAATTGTTGCGGAGGGGAGGGCGAAATTCGATGAGAGAATCGGCCCGGACATTGCGCTGCGCTCCATGCCCGGCTCTTTGGGCGTAGTCGAGGAGAGTGTGACGGGACATTTGCTTGTCGAGAATCCAAGGGTGAAAGAAGAAATCGTCGTTGAGAAAATCGCTAAAAAATTCAACTGGTCGATTCTGCCGTTTCTCGTTTGGGGATGCGGATTTCTCGCGTTGATCGTTCGTCGGGGGATTTCGCATCTGCTGCTTCTTCGCGTCTATTCCCGAACGAAAACGCCGGACGCGGAAACGCTTGCGATTTGGCGTTCGCTGGGAAAAACGAACCGGATTCCGATTCGCATGACCGACCAAACCGGTCCGGCGATCGTGCGGACGTTTCGCGGGCTGACGCTTTTGATACCCGAGTCGCTTTGGGACGAACTGACACCGCGGCTCCGGGAAGGGGTGTTACGGCATGAATGGGCGCACGTCCTGCACGGGGACACTTTCCTTTCGCCGCTGGTCCATTATCTGGCGTATCTCCAGTGGTTCAATCCGCTCACGTGGTTCGTGCTCCGGCGGTATGACGAAGCGACGGAATGGTACTGCGACGAATATGCGTACGGATCGAACGAAAACGGACACGCCGACCTGGCTGAAACGTTTTTAACGATCCATCAATCGACCGAATCGCTCGGTCTTTACCTCAACTCGTTCGCACGGTTTCGTTCGATCGACCGCGTCGAGCGGTTGGAAAACCATCACATTCACGGAAAGGACGGCGCCATGAAAAAAATCACACTCGCGGGCTTTCTCGCAATCCTGTTCGCTTGCGGAATTTG
>JAVBTU010000183.1:0-6121 GCA_031556015.1 Thermoguttaceae bacterium | reverse complement strand
ACGGTCATTTCTACGGCGATTTCCTCCTGTGGGGCAAGCGAGCCGAGCGACCAGAACATATCGCCCCCTTCCGCGCCGGACGTTTTCGGATTCGTCGAAACCAGCCGGGTTCCCCTCGGAACCTGGTCCCGAAGGATGATTTCCCGGGCCGTGGTTTGGCCGGTATTTTTCACAACGATTTTCAGCGTCGCCGGTTGGTTGATCTGGACCTCTTGGGGCGCGAGTTTTTCGAGAACCAATTGCGGACTCTGATTTCCTTCCAAGTCGCTCGAACCGGGGACGCCGGTTCCTTCCAGCGATTGCGGCGGTTGGGGAACCTCGGCGAAATCCTGTTCCGCCCCGAGTTCGGAGTTTTGTCGCGTCGTGGCCGGTTGCCGAACCGGCGGACGATCGAGGGAGCTGACTCGTGGATTAGCACGGGAATACTGCGGCTGCATCGCGACTTGCGGGCTCGTTCCCGCGGTTCCCCGAGCAGTCGGAGAAGGGGGCGTGAGCGGAATCTCCGCGTGAACCGTTGCCGAAGAATCGATTTGAGCGATCGGGTTCGCGTTTTGCGGCGTGATCGTTTCTTCCGTTCGGGTCGTCTTTTTTACGGTAGCTTGTTTACGCTCCGTGGAAGTTTGAGGTGCGGTCGGGGCATTCGGCAGGGTAAACGGGGCGGCCGAATCGAGCGGTGCATGCTCCACGGTGGGGGGAAATGCTTCGAACTGATCGACTTGCTCCAGCGAATCCTTGGGGACGGCTTGTGATTTTTGCCCGGTCGGATTAAGATTTTCGTGGGTCTGCGGGGCCGGAACGCTCAACTCGTGCGGAGAAAGCGAAAAATCGCCGACGTCGACCGGAAGATCGAACTCGTCGAACGATTCTTCCGGTTGCGGCTCTTGTTTGGTTTGAGGTCGAGGAACGGAAATCGGCTTCGCTCCTCCCCGTTGAGCCGCGAGTGCGACGGAATTCCCCGTACTCGAAACTCCAGCGGCTTGTTGAACGGCGTTTTCCCGCGGCAATGCGACCGTTTCCGAACGAAGCGGATTGCTCCGTGGAACGGCGCGAACACTTCCGTATTCGGCGTCGGTCGGAGCGGTTGGCGTGGGAACTTTCAACCGCTTCGGAGGATTAGTCGTTTGAGAATTGGATTGCGAAACCGGCATCATAAGGAGTGAGCCGGCTAATCCGAGGAGTATTAGAGCGTATTTCGAGCGTTTCATAGATTCTGTCGACGGTAAACGGGGAGCAAAATTCCCTTCAAAACGAAACTATTGACCGAGTAACGGGAGTAGTAACAAAATCCGCGATTTAAAGAAAGACCACTGTCCCTCATTTTTTGATATTGTCCCCAAAGAGCCGGAGACGAAGCGAAAGAGCCGGGGACGAAGCAAAGCGCAGTCCCCGGGTATAACAAGGTAAACATCAAATTTCATGGGGTCCAGCGACGTGTTCTGCCCGGTTTCGGTTTGACGATGGGAACGACGGTCGTCTACCTCGGGCTCGTCGTACTCATTCCGCTTGCCGCGCTGCTGATGCGGTTGCAAGGAATGAAGTTCGCCGACTTCTGGAGTACGATTACCAATGAGGAAGTCCTCGCGGCTTTGCAGTTGACGTTTGGCGCATCGCTGGCCGCGGCGCTGGTGAACGTCGTGTTCGGATTCATCGTCGCTTGGGTTTTGACGCGGTACGAGTTTCCCGGTCGACGGCTCATGGACGCGATGGTCGATTTGCCGTTCGCGCTTCCCACGGCGGTTTCCGGGATCGCGCTGAACGCACTTTACTTGAAAACCGGCTGGATCGGGCAGTTTTTGCCCTACGAACTCGCCCGAACGAACTGGGGAATCATGATCGCGTTGGTTTTCATCGGACTGCCGTTTGTCGTGCGGACCGTTCAGCCGGCGATTATGGATATGGAAAAAGAACTCGAAGAAGTTGCGGCCAGTTTGGGAGCGAGCCGTTGGCAAACGTTTTGGAAAGTCGTTTTTCCGACGATCCGCCCGGCGCTTGTGACCGGTTTTTCGCTCGCTTTTGCCCGGGCTTTGGGGGAATACGGTTCCGTAATCTTCATTGCGGGAAACCAGATTGGCAAGACGACCGTGATTTCCCGCTTGATTATGATCAAACTGGAGCAGTATCGATTCCAGGAAGCGATTTCAATCGCGTTTTTAATGCTCGTCGTCTCTTTCATCATGCTCCTGTTGATCAACCTGACACAGGTTTTCAGCAATCGACGATTCTTGAAATAAGGAAACGAATATGTCGCAAATTCGATTGGGAACCCGGGGAAGTGCGCTGGCGCGTTGGCAAGCGGATTGGGTCGCCGGGCAGCTCCGGGCAAACGGTGCCGAAGTCGAGATCGTCGAAATCCGAACCTCCGGCGACGAATCGACGTCGGAACCGGTCCGCGAACTCGGAGCGATCGGCGTGTTCACCAAAGAAATCCAGGCCGCGCTACTGGACGAGCGGATCGACCTTGCCGTTCACAGTTTGAAGGATCTGCCGACGGAAACCGTGCCCGGCTTGGTTTTGGCGGCCGTTCCGGTTCGCGGGCCGCATCGGGACGCTGTCGTTTGCGGCGTGTTTCCGTCCCTGGACGATCTGCCCGACGGCGCGACGATCGGGACCGGCAGTTTGAGGCGCCGGACGCAGCTTTTGCACAAATATCCCGGTCGATTTCAGATCGAGGAAATTCGCGGCAACGTCGATACGCGGCTCCGCAAAGTGAAGCAGGGGGAATACGACGCGATCCTTCTGGCCGAAGCGGGCTTGGTTCGACTCGGTTTGCAGAAAAACATCACGTCGATTCTGGAGCCGCCCGATTTTTTGCCCGCCGTTGGACAAGGAGCGCTCGGTTTGGAGACCCGGGAAAACGATTCGCCAACGCGGACGGCGGTCGCGTTTTTGAACGATCCGGACACGTTCGCGTCCGTTGCGGCGGAGCGTGCGTTTTTGAAACGAATGCAAGGCGGCTGCTCCGCCCCGATCGCGGCGTACGGACAAGTGATCGACGGCGTTTTGCATCTCCACGGACGCGTAATGTCCTTGGACGGAAAGGAAATGAACGAAACTCGCCAATCGGCCGCCCCGGACCGGGCGCCGGACCTCGGCGAAACGGTCGCGGAAATATTATTATAACATATCGTACGAAACGATTTATCGAAACGTTTATATGAACGTTAAAGAGCGAATTCAGCAGCCGGTACAATATTTAAAAGGCGTCGGTCCCCGCGCTGAATTATTGTATCGACTCGAATTGTATCGCGCGTTCGATTTGTTGTTCAATTTTCCTCGCGATTACCAGGATTTTTCCGACCGGCGTCAGGTCGATCAGTTGGAAGAAAAAAAATTGCAAAGCGTTTCCGGGACCATCGACCAATGGGAAACGCGAACCACCCGCCGCGGACCGCTCACGACGCTCGATCTGAAAGTCGACGACACCCACGTCCGTGGGATCTGGTTCAATATGCCGTTCATCCAGAAGGATTTCGCGGTCGGACGCAAAGTACTCTTCTCCGGCAAACCGAAGCTCGATCCCCCGTTTTGGGTCTTCACGCATCCGAAAATCACGTTCCTTAGCGACCAGGAGGACGAAGATTCGATCGAACAAATCCTGCCGGTCTATCCGCTGACCGAAGGGTTGACGCAGTATCATCTCCGCCGGATCATTCGGGAACAGCTCGTCGATCTGCCGGACCACCTGGAAGAAGTCCTGCCGGACGAATTCCGTCGCAAATACGGTCTGCTCCCGATCGCCGACGCCGTGCGACAGGTTCATTTTCCCGCCGACCAGACGATGATCGCGTGGGCGCGGCGTCGTTTCATTTTCCAGGAACTTTTTCTGCTGCAACTCGCCCTTGCGATCCGGCGTTTGCAGCACCAGACGCACATGAAAGCGTCGCCGATCCCGCTCGACCCGAAGATCGACGTCCACATCCGGCAGCGTTTTCCATACGAACTGACCGGTGCACAAAAACGGGTGATCCGCGAAATCGCCGAGGACATGAACAAGCCGGTCCCGATGAACCGCCTGCTGCAAGGGGACGTCGGGAGCGGAAAAACGTTCGTCGCCGTCTACGCGATGCTCCTTGCCGTTGCGCACGGATTTCAAGCGGTTTTCATGGCCCCGACGGAAGTCCTTGCCAAGCAGCACTTGCGGAGTCTGGAGCGAATCCTCGAAGGAAGCCAAACGCGCATCGCCCCGATTTTCGGCGGACAATCCCCCAAGGAACGCGGGGCGTACCTGCAGGAAATCCTCACCGGACAGGCCCAGATCGTCGTCGGAACCCAGGCGATCATCAGCGGGAATATCCCGTTTCACAAACTCGGTTTGGTCGTGATCGACGAGCAACACAAGTTCGGCGTCAAGCAGCGGGCTCATTTGAAAACGGGAACGGCATTCGATCCGCATTACCTGATCATGACCGCGACGCCGATTCCGCGAAGCGTGACCATGTCGCTGTTCGGCGATTTGGACGTGTCCGTGATCGACGAATTCCCGCCGGGGCGTCAAAAAGTGCGGACCCGGATCGCGAAGGATGAAAACCGGCCCGCCTGGTGGGAGTTCGTACGCGAAAAACTCCGCGAAGGGCGTCAGGGATTCGTCGTCGTTCCCTTGGTCGAGGAATCGGACAACTTTGACGCCAGAAGCCTGGTCGAAGTGTACGACATGCTCAAAACCGGACCGCTGGAAGACTTTCGACTTGCATACATACACGGCCGGATGTCGCATGAAGAGAAGGAACGGATCATGCTCGATTTTCGGAGCGGCGAAATCCAGATGCTCGTCGCGACGACCGTGATCGAAGTCGGCGTCGACGTTCCGAATGCGACGCTTTTGACCGTCGAAAGCGGCGAACGGTTCGGACTGGCGCAGTTGCATCAACTCCGGGGGCGGATCGGACGCGGCAAACATCCGGGGTATTGTGTCGTCTTCGCGAAAACGGAGAACGAGGAAACGCAAAAGCGGCTCCAGGCGTTCGCGTCGACGAATGACGGGTTCGAGTTGGCCGAAGTCGATTTCGAGATTCGCGGACCGGGCGAACTGTTCGGAACGGCCCAGCACGGTTTGCCGCCGTTTCGGATCGCGAACCTGGCCCGGGACCGGGACATTCTGATGGAAGCGAAAGCCGCGGCAATCGAAATGCTCAGGGACGATCCCGGTTTGGCGCTACCGCCGCACGCGAAGCTTCGAATGCAAGTGCTCAAACGGTACGGAAACGTCCTCGAACTGGGCGACGTCGGTTGACGGACGCCTTTCAAAGGAAAAGCGTCATTCCGTAATCGGTCAATGGTGTCGTTTCCGGAGTCAAGGGAAACCCGACGGGCGGATTCACATCGTCCGCAAAAAACGACGTCGCGTCTTCGTAAAGCTCGAACCCGGGCAAAACGACGGTCGGCTTGACTTCCGGAGGGATCGAATCGCGTAACAGCGACGTCGAAGCGGGCTCGATGATTTCCGAAACGGCTTCCGGACACGTGTTGAGGATCGTATGTTCCTGGACGTGTTCCGGCGCAACGCGAATCTCCGGTTCATCCATCACGGGCTCCGGGGCCTTGGCGTATCCGAGGCCGAGAAGTACTTCGAGAATCTCGCTGCACGTCGGGAACATCCTACCGCTGTTCCGTTTGTATTCGTCCAGCGCGGTCATGAATTCGACTTCTTCCTGCGAGTAGTCCCGTTCGCAGGTCGTCGGATCGATTTGACGCCGCCGCGGAACTTTTTTCCGCCGCTCCACTTTCCCCGACGTGGTCGCATGAGACGGATCTTGACGCCTCTCTTCGCCGCATCGGCGTTCCATTCGAACGGTTTTGTCGGAAAGATCGTCCAGATCGCGACCGTTGGCCGTTTTTCCGCGTGTCTGATTCAGGATCGAATCGAATTCGTCCAGCGAAATCAATTCGTCGTCGGAAAAACCGTCCCCTTCCTCCACGCCGAAATCGATGTCGTCGTCCAGATCGTAGAACGCCCGCTCACGTACGAATTTCGCATGTCGGTTTTTCTTTTTCGGCGACGGCCCCTTCACGGTTCGGGTCGGCTTGTCTTTGCGTTTCGAATGGGGATGTTTCGCGGAATCTTCGGAATACTGGAGCGGTTTATCGACGGCGTAATCTTTCAAAGTAATCATGGTGTCAACGC
>JAVBTU010000414.1:0-13167 GCA_031556015.1 Thermoguttaceae bacterium | reverse complement strand
GCGTTGGGAGTGGAATTCATGGAAAAACCTCCTTGTTTTACGTATTTTGAAGTGATTTTAGGGGAAGAAACGTCTTCTCCTCCGTCTCTCTGCGTAAAATCTCCCGGCTTGTTCCTCTTTTTTACTTTGCAGTTCTCTTGCGATAGCCCCCAGAAAACTTGCACACACTCTGTCTGTTCGATCGCCCGTTGATTTCCTTGTCAATTCCCGTTGATTCGGTATACTTTCTCAAGTGGGTGTGTCCCAGTGTCTACAAAGTGGGGCGATCCCTGCCGCTAATGTAAGTTGACCGTTCGTGATCGAAAGGAGCTGGTATGTCGCAACTGAATTCCCCGACCGAAGTTTTGATACCGGATTCGTCCGCGCCCATTGTGTCACATGCAGGGGCGCCGCCGTGTCCGGTTCCCGATTGGGAATATGGTCCGCTTCGTGCATACACCAAGGAGGAAATCCAGGCGATCGGCGATTGGTCTATGAAAAAAAACGGCGGTCTTTCCGTAAAAGAACAAAACAACCTCAGTAGCAGAAAACCGATGAAAAAACGACCTTATTACCTTATTATCATAGCCCGGGAGCCCCGGTAGACGGTTGGAGCTTCCGCTCCGATAAGTAAGCCGCGAGATGGTCGTTTCACTCCCGATCTCGCTAACATTGCGAAAAAATCCACAATCCTCCCCAGAAATGGTATATCGTAATAAGGTAATAAGGTGGTGTCACAGAAAGCGACCGCGGCTACTGAGGTTGTTTTGTCGGACAAAATAAGGTGAAAATAAGGTTCGCGGAATCAGGTAAAGCCCGTCAAGTGAAAAAGGATATTCTCACGCCGCTCAAAGCGAAGCGGATTATCAATGCGTCAAACTTTATTCTATCTTCCTTCGTCGATCGGCGGGTTTTCGCTGTTCGGGTTCGGCATTTTATTCTGGTCGGTTCTGCTGATCACGGGAATCGCGATCGTTTGGCGCGTCCGTAAGCACGGAATGGACGAAGAAGCGTGGGGGTACATCCCGATGGGGATCCTCATCGAAGCGCTGCTCGTTTACGTCGTCCCGAATGTTTCGACGCCGGAAGGGTTTCCGATCCGGGGCTACGGCGTTTTTCTTCTCACGGCAATCGTCGCCGGGGTCGGATTGCTTGCGTATCGCGGAAAGAAACTTTGGAACATTCCGCCGGACACCATTATCTCGCTCGCCCTGTGGTGCGTGATTTGCGGTCTGATCGGCGCACGTCTGTTTTACGTGGTCGAATACTGGCCCGAAATCCGCGAACCCGAACTCCTTCCGACACTGATCGGAATTGTCAGCATTTCCGAGGGGGGGTTGGTCGTTTACGGTTCGATCATCGGCGGAATCCTCGGAGCACTGACGTTTCTGCTGAGGAATCGGTTGCCGATTCTCGCAACGCTCGATCTGCTTGCTCCGGCGCTGCTGTTGGGGATCGCGATCGGACGGCTCGGTTGCTTCATGAACGGCTGCTGCTTCGGCGGCGTTTGCGATCTGCCGTGGGCGGTCGTTTTTCCGCCGGGAAGCCCCGCCCACTCGCATCAGTTGCTCCACGATCAAACCTATTTCGGCGGTTTGAAATTCAAGGAAGAACCGTTGTCCAAGCCGGAAAAAGTTTGGGAAGAACCGATCGCGATCGACCCGAACAATTACGCCAAATCACTCGAAATCTACGCCAAAGACAAACGTTCCCGACTCCGAATCGAGGCAGTTCAGCCGGGCAGCGAAGCGGAAAAAATCGGGCTCAAACAGGGGATGACCGTTCTCGCGTTGGGGCGAAAGGTCGGCGACCAGAATCAACTGTTTCTCGTCAAAGAGCGTCGCGATCTATTCGCGTATATTCACGAAGCGATTCACAGTCGCGACCAGGATTTTCTCCTCGCGACCGATTCGCCGCAACCGTTCCATCTGTACACCGTCGCGCTCCAACCGATCCAGGTCCTCCCGGTCCATCCGACGCAGATTTACAGCGCGCTTTTGACATTGTTCGGATGCGGATTGCTCCTCTATTTGGCGCGATATTGCAAAAAAGACGGACAAGTTTTTCTGCTTTTCCTGATTTACTATCCGATCGCCCGATTCATTCTGGAGATGATCCGAACCGACGAAGATTCGTTCCTCGGAACCGGATTGACCGTTTCCCAAAACGTGAGTCTGGTCGCGCTTGTCGGAGCGTTTTGTCTCGGGATTTACATCTCCCGAAGCTCCGCGAAACGGGGATACGAAGGACGATTTCCCTCGCGACAGGTGTAGTAGGGCAAAAAACTGGAGTCCAGGCTTCCAGCCTGTTTCACGGGCAAGGATGCCCATGCTCCAATCAGCCTCCCAACATCGAGGAGAGATACTGCCGGTGAAAACCCGTGATCGTGTTGGAAGGCGCTCCAAGTTGTGCGACGACCAGCAGATCGGTGAACATTTCGTCCGCCGCGAGGAAAACCGCCGCCGGATCGGGGACCCCCTTGCTCTGGATCTTCGCAAAAAGCGCAAAGAAATCGTCGGCGTCCTTCCACTCCTTGTCGAGGGTGGAAGGGGTCAAAGAGGACAGTTGGATAATCGATTCGCCCAAAGACGGTTTTTCCGACCCTGCCGGTTGGGAGCGAACGGCATGAGACGCGATTTGCGAAGCCAAATCCTCGCCGAATCCCCATTCTTTCACGAGAATTGCGCCGGCGGTCGCGTGGTTCCAGCCGAATTTTTTTTCCTCAAGCTTGGAAATCCGGGTGTTGGTATTTTCATGCTCCAAGAGAATCGCCGCGTATTCGTCCGGCCAGAATTGGGCGAGGACAGGGATCGCCATATCCTGGAGCAGCGCCGCGACGAACAACTCTTCCGAATCCAATTGGGAAAATTGCGCTCCGAGCGCCTTGGCGAAACTACCCCTGCGAAGCGCGTCCTGGACGAGCGCTTTCAGATCGAACGGCCCGCATTTCGGTTCCGGCAAAAGAGCG
Source organism: Thermoguttaceae bacterium (assembly GCA_031556015.1). GTDB lineage: Bacteria > Planctomycetota > Planctomycetia > Pirellulales > Thermoguttaceae > JAVBSX01. The sequence continues at coordinate 10,220 of JAVBTU010000414.1, read as the reverse complement.
AAAACGGCGTTCCAAAGGACGAAATTCTTGATCGTTCGCACGCAAACGAGCGAAAGCGCCATTTGCACGGTCGTAATCTTGTAGCGAAAGCCGAAAAACGAGGAGTTGACAAACTTGAGAATCTGCGAGGTCAACCCGGGATCCGCGGAAATCGGTTTCGCGTATTCCGGCGGTCCGTTCCTGGGATCCTTGGCGAGTTCGAGAATTTTCGCCGCGCTTTGCGGAAGCGCAAGCAGACTCGCCCCTTTGATTTTCTTGATCAATTCCTGATACTTTTCCTCGTTCGTCACCACGGGGGCTCTCTCCTTCAGACGGGTTCTTCGACCATTGCCAATCGTGTGCCGGTTCGGTCGATGAGTCGGGCGTATTCGCGCTCGACGCTATCCCGGGAAAGTCGCCGGGAACGGTTCGACGGCGGTTCGAGCGTCTCCGGCGAGACCTACGTTTCCCAGAGACACCGGCTCGTCTCGAACAAGACGACCGCTTGGGGAACCGAGACCGCGGCCCGGCGAAAAAATCGTGTGTACAAATAGCCGCACGTCGTTGGAGGTGAAGGACATGATGCCACCACGATCCGGTCGTCGCTCCCATGCAGCGGGAACGCGATCGTCTCGAACTCGTCCGATCGGGCGTCGATCGTTTCGAGAGCCGTCCAGGCGGTTTCGGATTTTTCGACGGGAACGAAAATACGCAGCCCGGCGTCTTTGGCGACACGGTCCAGTTCGTCCCGAAACGCGGAATGGACACCGCCATCGGACGCGAAAAGCACCGCTTCGGAGCGTGCGCGGATTTCATTGAATCGCCGACGGAGCGTGTCCAACCGCGACCGGACCGGACGGTGTCGAAGCTCCGTCCACCACGACGATACGTGAATTTTCGAAGCGGAAAACCCGACGGCTTCCGTTGGAAACGAGGCGTTCCCGTCCCGGCGCAGCGCGTCCGCGAAAACGGGATCGACCACCCCGACACCGACCACCACCCCGCCGAGAATACCGCAAAATCGTCGTCGACTCAACATGGAATTTAATTTTGAATTAAGGAAATCTCGAACCGGAGGAGAAATTTACGCCCCACCCGTAATTCATAATTCAGAATTCTTAATTACTTCGTGACTCCCTTTTTCAGGATGATGTTTCCGTAAGTTCGCGTTTCGCCGGTCATGACGACGCAGAACGCTTTTTTTGCCTGTTCGTAAAACTCGAAGCGATCGATACGTTTGATCGCCGGGGTTTTCGGATGGTATTTGTCGATGACTTCGCGGAAACTCGGTTCGACGCCCGGGTCGGCGGTATCCCCTTTTTGTACGGCCATCATCATGACCGGCGCGTCGACGGCGGCGTCGAGGTTGATCAACGGCAGGATCGCGTCGAGCATTTGCGGAACGGTCAATCCATCGGCGCGAATGACGTGATCGTTGACCGAATGGCCGGGAAAGTGCGCGTCGGCCAAGATGATTTCGTCGCCGTGTCCCATTTCGTAAAGCGTCGACAACAGTTCGGGGGACATGAGTGGGGAAATACCTCTGAGCATGATGAACCTCGGATGAAAAAGGAGAATGTACGACAAAAAACGAGCCCGACTTCGGGGTCGAGGGAATGGAATTGCCGAAACCCCATCGCGGTTTTCAATATATCATCATTTGATTCTCATTGAAAGAGGCGGTTCGTTATACTGTTTCAGGCTTCCGCCGGAAAGTATTACGCACACCAATGTCATGCTTGTACTCCGAAGAATCCGGTTTCAAGCGGTGTTCGCAACACAACGCGTGTTGGCCGAATACACCAGTTTCTCTTCGAGTACTCAGGACAGGTTTTCGCTCCGTGAGTACACTGTGCTCAGAATGACACCGCATACTTCCTTCGTATTTTAGCCGTATTGTTTTCCGGCGAAAGTCTTATCCCGAGGACGTGAAAAAGGTCTCATTTACATCGAATTAGATTCTTTCTTCGTAATTTCTGCGCGTTTTGCGCGCATGATTTATAACGGCTTACTGCTTTGGCGACAATGCGTTACATATTGCTCGTGAACGTCGAGGATCGACGTGATCAAGCGGAGCCCCGACTCGCTCACTCGCCAACGACGACTGCGAGGAACCTTCGCAAGCAGGCCGTGAACGTGCAATCGTTTCAATAATCGACTCACCTTGTTCGAGGTCCGACGATCACAACAACGACCCGGATACAACCGTTCACGCACCGAACGATTCGTCAATCCGTTCAAACAATGCTCCCCACGGAACACCGCCCAAAACCACTCCCGATCCTCCGAACTCAACGGATTGAAACCGCGATGAGAGCGACCATTCACCTTCACGCTCTTGCCGAGCTTCTCCAGCGAACGTTCCACCGAGGCGTCCGGCTCCGGAACCGCCGCCGCCAACGCTTCCAAGTACCGATGATTCGCGCGACGACTCACCTCGACATAACGCCACAAATTTCCGACCCCCTTGGGCATCGGAGCCCAGGCCATCACCCGTTCGCCGTTTCGCGTCACTTCACGGCGGACCTTGAATTCGCCGGGCCTATTGATGACCGTCTCGATCCGGAGAACCCGCGCATGCTTGTCGTACATTTTTATCCGGTTGTTTTTCATCCGAGGCTTGACCCGCGCCCCGGTTGCCGCTTCTTGTAATCGTTCAGCACTTCCCCCTGGAAGTTGCCGGTCAATTTACGTCCGAGAAACATGAGCACGTCCTCGGCGGAGAACCGCAACGTCGCGTGGTTCACCAGTTGTTCATAAATCGGCTTGAGCGCGGCGGGCGAATCGAACATGATGTCGGTCGCGTATTCGACCTGATCGGCGACCCAATAATGGGTCATCTCCTTGAGGGGGTCCTTCAGGAGCGGATTGACAAGGCGAGCGTATTTTTCCAGGAGCTTCGGCCCCAAAAAGTATTGCAGCATCTTGGCGATCCGGTCGGCGAAGCGTTGGACTCGTTTGAGCTGTTTCGGGTCGATATGGTGAAAGGCGTTGTCGATTTGACGGTACTCGATTCCGTACTCGTCCATTTTTCGGGCGAGAATATCGTGTCCGTTGACGCATATTTGTACGGTCATCGGGAAGTACGTCTGGATGTGGACGTGGATCATTCCCAATTTCCGGTCGACGACCTGCCGTCGAGGCGTTTGTCTTCGGCTTCATCACCGCCGCCTCCCCTTGGTCGGCTGCCGTTTACAAGCACCAGCGCCCAACGGAAGCGGGTTTCGGCAACGGTGCGGCAGCACCATACGCCTGGACGGCAGGTCCCTTCCGGTTTCCATGGCCCAAAAGACGCATACGAGACCGTCGGTGATTTGATCTTTGTCGGCGATTTTTTGGGCGAGTTCTTCTTTTCGTTGTCCGAATTTGACTTCGGAGTAAGGCCGGTTGAATTTCGCGGCGTAATCCTTGGCGTGTTGGACGACGCGTTCGGTATGTTTGTCGACGAATTTTCCGAAGTTTTTGATGAGGACATCGTTCCTGTTGAGAAATCCGACCATGGCTTCGGGAAATCAGAGCGGCAGATAGCCCTTAAAAACGATACGATCGAAACATTCGATACAGCCCTTGATTTTGTCTTGGAAAGTTCGTGTAAAGTCGTTCATGGCGTTTCGGCTTTCGGAGGATGTTTGCGTGGTGATAATGCAAATATAGCCTCTCAAAAACGAAACGCTTTTTTTATTTCAAGTTTGTGATAATTCCTTGCAAGTTATTGGGTTGCGGGCAACGCCCGCCTTAGTACGACAGCGCAGTGGATTTTTGACTAAAGACGACCTAACATATTGACATGTAAGGAGATGCGATGGTTTTTGAGCGTGATTTTTCCGTTGGAAAAACCGAAATCACGACATGATTTTTCAGCGCCTAACTCCTTGTTGTATATATAGTTTCGTATTTGCCTTGCGCTGCCGTATTAGGAACAGTGTCATAATAAATTCCGCATTCAATACCAACCCCAAGCGTAAGCGCGGGGTGATTTCGAGCGGGAAGGCTTTCGCCAGAAAGTCCATGCCGATTTTGTCATCCTGAGGTACTCCGAAGGATCTGGTTTCGAGCAGTGTTCGCAACGCAATGCGAGTTGGCTGGATACGCCAGATTCTTCGCTTCGTGAGTACACTGCGCTCAGAATGACATCGTTTCTCACTCGGATATTTTCGACATTTTACTTACTGACGAAGCCTAAATGCGGCACCTATTTTGGCACTGTTTTTTAGCCACGTGGCCTGCCCCGTACTGAAAACGTATTAATCGAGTGTCAAACAAAAATCAAAACCGCACAAAAAAAGCGGTTTACGATGTCGATTCGTAAACCGCTTCTTGGGGATTGTCGGCCGTGTTTTTTAGAACATGTCGCCGATCAACTGGTCGACCAATTCGCTGTTCGCGGCCTGGGTCGTGACCGGGGCGATCAGGTCGAAATCGTCCTCGGCATCCTCGGCCCACAGTTCGCCGACGATCAGGTCGGCGTTCGCGGCGGCCGAGTAGTTCGGCGTCACTTGCGGCAACGACACGTCAAGCCCCATCGTGTTCAGTTCGGCGAGCGTTTTCGCGTTCGCTTCCGTTTTCAAAACGGCCGGCAGAACCGATTCTTTCGCGACGGGAATGCTGACCTGCGCCGTCGTTTCAATCACTTCGTCGTCCGCGAACGTCGAGATCACGGTTTCCACGGGCAGGTCGGCAGCCGGCGTTTCCGTAACGATTCTGGCACCAAGTGCTTCCAATCGCGACGGAGTGGTGCTGAACCCGTGCAGGGCGCTGTTGCCCCGGGCTTTGCCGTAAACCGTTTCGACGAGGTTCACGTCCAAGTCCGACAGGTATTTCCGTTCGCCGGTATTGAGTCCTTCGTACATCACGTCGGCGGAATCAAGGACGTGTCCGCTGGTGCCGATTTCGCCGGTGAACTGCGATTTGACGGCGTTGTACGCGGCATACGCTTCGTTGATCCCGTAAACGTGTCCGAGTTCATGCAACAGCGTCGTATACAGGTCGTATTTCGCCCCATGCACCGGTTCGGCGATTTGCGAGTACCAGCCGAGTCCCGCGGCGTCGTCGTCGAGCGTGATGATCCCCGCGGAAGGCAGTCCGTCGGCGCCGATCGCCGTGATCTGCGCTTCGCCGAGCGTCGTGGAGTCGCCGAAATCCTTAACCACGAGCGTCACGTCGATCGGCTTGTCCAGTCCGAGCGCGTCGGCCCAGGCTTTGTTCGCGGCGTCAAGCATCGTGCCGACCAAGGCCCGGTTGTCTGTTTGGAGCGTCGAGCCGACGTACCGTTTCGTGTAGTTCTCGTGGAACTTCAGCTCCCGTTTGCCCGAGGCGACGTCTTCGCGTTTCACGTTGAAGTTCGCCGTGAAGCAGGTGAAGTCGGTGATCGTCAAGGAACCGGTCCGGCTCACGTCGAACGGCGAGATGGTCAACTCGTCGCCGCTGGTGAACATGAATTCCCGGCTGAAGACCGTGTAATCCATGACGCCGATCTCGCCGTCGTCGTTGTAATCGTACGGGTTGGCCCACAGTTCGGTCGTCGAGCCGGAACCCAGTTTGGACACCCAATACCCTTCGCTCATCCGGACGCCGCCGTTGTCGAGCTTCAGTCCGAGCGAGTGCGGCACGGTCGCTTCGCTCCACGGGACGTTGTCGGTTCCGATCGACTCGAACCGGACGCGGCCGAGCAGGATGTACCCGTCTTTGGAAACACTCCCCGCGGACGAGCCGCCGATGCCGGATACCAGACCCGCGGCGTCATCGATCACCGCGCGGTCACCGTAACGGAAATTACTGCCGAGTTCCACGTTCGTCGCCGTGAAGTACCTCGTATCGTAATGCAGGTCGGTCTTCGCGGCGATGTACTGGTCCGCTTCGGACGCCTTGACCCACATTTCGACGTAATGCGTCTGCCATTCGTGGAGCGCGTCGACGTCCTTCGGCAACGACGCCACGGTTCCGTCGGCGGCCGTACCGGTCGGCGTGGTCACGGTCCGCATGTAAATGCCGCCGTCCACTTCCTTGTCCTGCTGCGTCAGCGCCGTCAGCGGCGAGCCCGGATCGTTGTGGACGATCACCGGGTTGACGACCTGGATCTGCGATCGGTTGATCGTCGATTTTTGCGTCATGCCGGACGGCTTGTAGCGGTCGACCTGCAGGTTGGTCGCGTCGTTCAGAAGAACGGCGAAATCCGGCGATCCGGCGGCCGTCGCTTTGACGTGAATCTGGACGACGACCCAACCTTTCGGATTGACGCCGAGCGTGTGCCCGGTCGTGTCCGAAGACGCCGGCGCACCGCAACCGATTCCCCTGAGGTACCGCGTCGACGGGTCCGTCGACGAATCGGAGAAGGTGCCACGTTGGATCGACTGGCCGTCCCGGATGAATTCCATTTCGGCGCTCGTCGGGGTTTCCATCACGATTTCACCGATATCCTTGTTATAGGAAATGTCGAACAGGCCGTAGGAGAAACCGATCGTTTCAATCCGCTTGAGCAGTTCCGTCGAATCGTCCCGCGCCCAAATCTGGATGTAGTAATCCTGGCCGACGTCGACGTTGAACGTATTGCCGTCTTTCCCGTCGTATTCCGTCTCGAAATCCTCCGGGAACATATCCGCGTTGAAATTAACCGGTTTCAACGCCGTCAGGGTCGGGCGGAGGTAAACCTTCGTCGTGTACTGTTCCGCGCAGTTGAGACGAATTTCGGCATCGACTTTTTCGCCGTCTTCATCTTCGACGGTCACTTGCAGCGTCACCGGCGAGAGGTTGTACTTTTCGGTGTACTGCGTTCCCGGCATGTAGACGACCTGGATTTTTCCGTTGGCGTCCACCGTAATGGATTTGATATTCTGCAGGAACGTCAGCGGGTTTCCTTCGTCATCGTACTTCAGGGCATCGATTGTCGCTTGCGGGACCGTCGCTTCGGTGAACTTGACGTTCTTGCCGCTGAAGAACTGACTCGCGTCGAGCAGTTGCGTCAGAGTCGCGCCGGAGTCGTTGGCGATGCTGCCGATGAAATCGGGATCCTTCAGCCGCGGACCGACCGAAACGCCTTGAATCTGGAGTTTCAGCGTTGCGACGTCGGCTTCGGATTTCTGTTCGTTGGCGTCACCGGCGGCGATTCCCTGGTCGTCCTTGACGATGAACTCGAAGTTCAGGTTCAGGAACGAATCCGGATCGCCCGGATCATACGGGGTCAGTCCGTCTTCCTCGTCGTTGAGCAGCAAGCTGTTCGGCAGGAACGTGAACGACTTCATGTCCGCGGCGATCGTGAGCGTTCCGAGCAGGGCGTCGTCAACACCTTTGTACGTGCCGTGAATCTCATACGCACCGCCGGTCGTCCAGGTGGTGTCGCCGTATTTGATCGAGACGAAACTCAGCACGTCGCCGGTGTTCGCGTCGGTCGCCAGGTCGCTCGCATTGAGCGTCAAGCCGGTCGTACCGCTGCCGCTGACCGAACCGTCGGCGCCGACCGTCTGGTTCAGTTTGTCGTTGACGACCACCGGGGTCTTGTTGACACCCTTGACCTTGAACGTCATCGTCGCGGTGTTCGTCGACTCGGCGTTGGCCATGTTCGAGTTGTCCTTGACCATGAAACTCAGGGCGTCGGACAGGATCGTCTTGCTCTGGAGCGAGTAGAAGGTTCCGGACGAGGCTCCGTTGGGCAGGTACAGCAGGTAATCGCCGTTGGTCGCGTCGGCCTTGTACGTCAAGGTCGCACCGCTGGCCAGCGTGATGGTGTCGCCGTCCGCCTTGAGTTCCTTGTTCGCCTGACCTTCCTGGATTACAATGATCGAGTGGGTGTCATCGACGTCATGGTCGGTGAACAGGTCGGAAACTTTCACTTGCGTTCCGGCCGTGCTGTTCGCCCAAACGGCGTCGGCATCCGCGATTTCCTTGCTCTTCGCTTCCGGTCGATCGTTGACACCGGTCACGACTACGGTGATCTTCCCGAGAACTCCACCATCCGGCAGGCCGTATTCGTTGAGCAGCGTGATCGTGAAATCGATTTCCGCCTTTTGGTCCTGCTTGAGGAAGTAGAACAACTGTTTCGGATCGAAGTAGAATCGTCCGTCGTCGTTCAGGCCGTAATGGACACCTTCTTCGAGTTTGGAAATCGCGTCCGCGAGGGCCGCTTCGGAAACGGCCGAAGTCGGGTCCGTTTTCGAGCTGACCGCCGGTTCGTTGATTTCCCAAATGGTGTAGCCCGCCGGCAGGTCGATCGGCGTGTACGGATGATCCTTGTCGGTCAGGTACTTTTCCGTAAGCGTCAGGATATACTCGGTCGGTTCGACCGTTTCCGGGGCATCGCCTTTGATGATCGACACCTTGACGTATCCGGCGTCCCTCGCGGTACCACCGTCGTCGTAGGTGAAGTAGACCGTATAGACGATCTTGGCACCGTCGGCGAGCGAGGCGAAATCCGCTTCCAGATCGGCGTCGGGCGTGATCACGATCTTGCCGTTCGCGTCGAGCGAAAAGCCTTTGAACGTACCGCCGGTCGTTTTTGTGGCGTCAATCGTCGGCCGTGTCGCGTCGCCGGCGTCGGTGAAGAACTTCACCGTCCGGAACGCGTCGAGCGGATCGGTCGTGGAAACGTAGAACGTCTGGATTCCCGTGCCGACGTTCGGGACGGTTTTCTCCCCCTTGATCGTGATATCAAGTTTCACTTCCGGGGAAGTCGCGCCGGCCGGGTCGGTCGCCTGGATTTTGTGCGACAGCGTCACGTTTTCTCCCGCCACGAGCGAGGAATAATCGCTTTTCGGACGGAAACGAAGCACGAGCTTTCCTTCTTCGGTCGTCAACGAGAAGGTGCCGTCCGGGAACGCGATCTGTCCGTCGGCGTCAAAGCCGTAGCCGTCGATCTTGAACGTGAGCATATCAGTTTCGTTCACGTCCGGATCGTAAATCTTGGTGCGCCAATCGATCACGAGCCAGCCCGCGATGTCGTCCTTGGCCGACCATGCGGCGAACGCGGCGGATTCCTGGACGTCCATCGCGATGTCCGACGCGACCGGGGCGTCATTGATACCGGTCACCGTCAGCTTCACCGTTTTCGTGGCGTCCGATTCGCTTTTGCCCGAACCGGTTTCGACGCCCTGGTTGTCCTTGACGGTGAACTTGTACGTTTCCGTTCTCCAAGTCACGCCTTCCAATTCCGGCTTCGCCAGGTCGCCGTCTGTGAATTGACGAAGGTTGACCGTGGTCGTCTTCGGGACGATCGTCAGCGTCTTGCCGTTATTGGTCAAGCGAATGATCGAACCGGTCGAGGAGGTGAATTCCTCGGTTTCCTTGGTGGTGTCAACGGTGAACTTCGTCCCGTCCGGTCCTTCGATCGTTCCGAAAGCGATGATATCGCCGGTGTTCGGATCGGTCGCGAGTTCGGCGATGTCGAGCGTGAAGGTCGTCGTCGCTTTTTCCGTCGCGGTTTCGTCGATCGGGTCGGGGTTGTTGAACGTCGGCGTCTTGTTGACACCGGTCAGGTGAACCTTCACGGTCGTTTTCGCCGCGGCCTTCGCATCGGTCGCTCCGGAGTCGTCCTTGACGTACAGATCGAACGTATCGGTCACCTCGGCGTCCTTTTGGGCCGAGTAGAACGGGCTGGTCGAGACGCCGCCGTTGGGCAGGTACAGCAGATAGTCTCCTTCCGTGTCCGCCTTGTAAGTCAACGTCCCTCCCTTAAGGAGTGTCACGGTATCACCGTCCGCCTTGAGTTCCTTGTCGGCGGTCCCGTCCTTGATCTGGTCCTGCGGCACCACGACGAAATGCTTGTCCGCACGATCCGGATCCGATTGCAGGAGCGAAGCGATCGTGATCTTTTTCCCTTCGGTCGAATCGACGGAGACGGCTGCCCCCGCATCGACGGTCGCATTGGCGATCGGGCTGTCGTTTTTGCCGACCACGCTGATATTGATCGTTCCGGTCGTGATCAAGCCGAAGCGGTCTTCGCGGATCTTGTACGTGAACACAAGCGTCGCGGTCTGTCCTTCGCTGAGGAATTGGAACAGTTCGTTGAAAGCCGTGTTCGGCGTGAAAGTCGCCTTCACGTTGTTGGTCGAACCGTCGCGGGCGATTGCCATCAGGGCGAGCAGATCTTCGACCTGCTTGGCAGTCAACCCGTGCGTGTAAGCCTCGGTCGAACCATGCGCGGAAACCTGGACGGAAGTACTGAGCGCCGTGGAATTGGCCGCCATCGCCCAATCGACGCCGGATGCCAAACCGGAGACGGCTTCGGTGGTGTCAACCGCGGCGGTCGCTTT
>JAVBTU010000197.1:0-5000 GCA_031556015.1 Thermoguttaceae bacterium | reverse complement strand
ATCGCCCCAATATCAGCGATAATATCTTTGCGCTGTTGTGGTTTTTTGTAACTTATGCTTTTTGCCGTACAAACAGTACGGCTGGGGTGTTGTAACCTTTTTGGAGAAGACTATGATGACTTTTACACGTGTTAAAATGGGGGGGGGGGCAAGATACGGGCTTTCACGCTGGTTGAACTGCTCGTTGTGATCGCGATCATCGGCATTTTGATCGCTCTTCTGTTACCTGCCGTCCAGGCCGCCCGGGAAGCGGCACGAAGAATGACGTGCTCGAACAATTTGAAGCAATTATCTTTGGCGCTTCACAATTATCATGATTCCTACAACGCATTTCCCGCGATGGGAACTCCGTGTGGAGGATTCGACTTTAGTTTCATGAACGGAAAATACGCGCCGCTTAATGCCGCGGTCGTTCTTTTCCCGTACATCGAACAAACGCCCGCATATGACATCATTATGCGGCTTGCCATCCGAACCGCGGCGCCAACGTGGGCCAATGGGACTCCCCGCGCCGGAGGTGAAGATTTGGATGTCTGGGCGACGTTTTTCTGCGGGGATCTCGCGACTTATCCGGAGACGATTCTCTATCGCCAGCCGATTTCCGCCCTGTTGTGCCCCTCGGATCCCAACGGAAGTTCGCCTTCCGTTCATGCGCAGAACTCGCGAATCAATTACATGTTCTCCCTCGGCGATGGAACCTCGAAGCTCGATGCCCCTTGGTCCCATCCCAACTATATCGGCGACGCGAATCGTAATTCCGCCAGACGTCGCGGCATGTTCCATCTGTACGACTGGAAAAAGATGGCCGCCTGCTCCGACGGGACCAGCAACACGGTCGGCATCAGCGAGTCGGCCTCGCCTGCCGAAGGGTATTGGTCTCGCGCAGTCAAGGGCGGTTCCTGGACGGATGCGTCGGTGTACCCGGATGATTTGCACATGTTGCCGGACATTTGTTTGAATAACGCGATCGAACCGACCGATCGAAAGCTCCTCAAGGCCGGTGCGGATACCTGGAGAGGAAACTTCTTCCAGGACGGTCGTTGCTGGAACGGTTTTCATACCGTCTTGCCCCCGAATGCCCCCAGTTGCGTCGGCCCGGGCAGCAACATTGCCGGAGCGATTTATCCGCCGAGCAGTTTTCATACCGGCGGTGTAAATGTCGGTTTGATGGACGGTTCCGTTCGTTTCATTTCCGAGACGGTCGACTGCGGAACGATTTCCGCGGGCACTCCGATGTCCGGTGCCAGCCCCTACGGTCCTTGGGGAGCGTTGGGAACGCCGGCCGGCGGGGAATCGACGACCGTTTTGTAATCCTCCGGTATGCAAAGGAATCGACTTATGAAAATCAACCAATTGTGGATAGCGACATGCCTTTTTGCTTCGATCGGTTTTTTCAGCCTCGGCTGTTCCGAACCGTTGCCGGCGGGTATGCCGAAATTACAGAAAGTCAAAATCACGTTGACGCAGGAAGGCAAACCCTGTGACGACGCGAAAATAGGATTGAATCCGATCGGTGGGAATGCTCAGTGGTCCAGCGGCGGCACGACCAATTCTCAAGGTGTTTTAGAGCCGGTCACGCACGGGAAATATAAAGGAATGCCCGTCGGGAAGTATAAAGTGACCGTCGACAAATCCGTCGGCGAAGGAGAACCGCCTCCGCCGAGTCCGATCGATGCGGAATCTCAGAAAAAATTCAACGAATACAAGGCGTCCGGGAAAACTTACCATCTGTACCAGGTCATACCGGACAAATACCGTTTGCGTGACAGCTCTCCCCTGGAAATCGATGTGACGGAAGGAGGAGGGGAATTTACGCTCGATATCCCCGAATCCGTGAAAGCCGAGGTGAAGTCCACGGGTATGCGTTGATATTTGAGATTGAGGAAAACCCGGTGCGCAGGCTTTGGAGTGAATGTTCCTCGTCCTGCGCTTGTTTTAATCGATCCGCCGATTGATTAAAACCGTTCCTCACGGTAGATTCATGGGATGGAAAATCGAAGTCCGAAAAAGCGAGCCGATATGCGGTCGTTCCAAAACACCGCCGTGTGCGGCTCGCCGGACTGTTCGTGAAAACATCTCCTCCCCTTCTCAATCTTTCATGGAAAAAACACTCGTTTTGCTGAAACCGGACGCCGTCGCCAGGAATGTCGTCGGTGAAATTCTCGCTCGATTCGAACGTAAAGGTCTGGCGATCGTCGCCATGAGAATGTTACTCATCACGCCGGAGTTGGCGAAACGACATTACGCGGAACATGTCGCCAAGCCGTTTTATCCGGATTTGGAGCGGTATATTACCGGCGGGCCTACCGTGGCGCTGATTCTGGAGGGGCCCGAAGCGATTTCCGTCGTCCGAACTCTCGTCGGTCCGACCAACGGGATCGTCGCACCCCCGGGAACGATTCGCGGCGATTACAGCTTGAGCAATCAGCAGAACCTCGTCCACGCCTCCGACAGTCCCCCGTCCGCCGCGCGGGAAATCGAGATTTTTTTCCAAACGAAATCCTAAGCGAGATTCCCTCACCCGCAGTTTCCGCTAACCCGGAGAGGATTTCGTCAGCACGATCCTCTCCCCGTCGACATGGACAACCGTCCCGGCGATCGAAGCGTGAATGTCCGCGCCGAGAGCGGGTTTACCGTCCGAGACCGGCCGAACGGCGATCGATTGCCCCATCTCGACGGTGTCTCCCGGGTGAACCGTCGGTTGGCACGGAGCGCCGATGTGTTGCCTCAATAGAATCGCGACTTCCGAAGTCGTCAACGGTTCCGTGACGAGAGGGCCTTTGTTCGTATAAGACGTCAAGCCGGTCTTTTGTATCAGCCGTGAAGTCGGCGCTTTACGGTTTTTCATGTGAAGCGAAGCCCGATTTTGTTGGAACGGCGGATTTTCGTACCGCTTTTTTTCCGCGAGAAGCCGACGCTTGTTTTCCGCACAGACGTTTTTCGGGTCCAAATCTTCCGGACACGAATACATGCTGCACAAATTGCACTCGCAACAAAACTGCGTTCCCGGCACGTCCGCGTGCTTGGAGAGATTAAACCCGAGCGAGCGCATCGCCCGATGCGGTTCGATCGGATGTCCGAGCAAATTACGCGGGCAAAGCTCCGTACAGAACGAACATTGGTCGCACGCCGCGATTCCGATTCTCGCGACCTCTTTCCAGGAGCGACTCATCCGGCGAACCACGACGTTTTCCCGGGGAAGAACGATGATTCCGCCGGTCGTTTTGGTCACGGGACCGTTCAAATCGGCTTCCAGTCTTCCCATCATGACGCCGCCAATGACGAAACAAGGGTCGTCGATCGTGATTTTACCTGCCGGTTTCAAACACTCCGCAAGCGATGCTCCGATCGGAGCGCAGACCGTACAGGGATGCTCGACGGCCCCGGCGACGGAAACGTATTTCTTCACGACCGATTGCCCTCCGACAACTGCGGCCGCAACGTTGATCGCGGTTTCCACGTTCATCACGACCGCTCCGACGGCGAGCGGGATTCCTCCCGGCGGTATGACCCGACCGAGCGTCTCGTAAACGAGAATGAACTCGTCCCCCGACGGATACGCATCGTCCAGCGGAACGATTTCCATATTTTTCCCGAGTTTCGGACGAAGCGATTCGTGGACGTGTTTGTATTTCCCCTTGATTCCGACGATTCCGCGGCCGGCTCCGGTCAACTGCATTCCGATCGCAAGTCCTTCGATCATTTCCTCACCCCGGGCGAGGATCAGTTCCTTGTCCTTATGGAGCAGCGGTTCACATTCGGCGGCGTTGATCACGACGGTATCCGCTTTCCCGGCGAGTTTGACGTGCGTGGGAAATCCGGCGCCTCCGGCTCCGACCACGCCGGCTTGCGCAATATGCTCGCCGGCCAAAGAATTCGTGTTACTCATCGTTTCGTTCCGTAAATGGTTGGCAGAGACAATCCCAACGTCGGTATCGGAAGAGTTCGCCCGCAAAAATGAGCCAAATCCGGGAAAAAGAGAAAATCGGGAACGTGAGGCGAAAAAATATTCGGGAAAAACGGAATTTTTGTAAAAATTGCTCTTGATCGGATCGGGGTGAATGACTACTATCCGTCCAACTTTTACGGAGGAACGTGTTTCCACCGAAAACACGCCGTAAGAATCGTCGTCAGGCTCCTCCTTGTCTGCGACGGTTAAGTTTTTCGGGTGATTTCTCAAAGCCTGAGAATCGCTCTGCAAAGTTGTTACGGCAGCGGGAACCGGAACAACTTCCCTCCCTGGGAAGTCGCGAAACAAGTTTCATTGCATGACAATCTGGGTCTGTGTGCCATGAAGCGTCGCCTTTACGGAGCAAGAAACCGGTACAGGATGATTTTCAATCGTTCTCGTACCGGTATTTTTTTGCGCGCGGCTAAGGCGAAAAAATCGACGACTATCACTTGCACGGTACATAGAGTTGATAAGCGTTTGAGGATAAGTATCGCCTGCACTTATCACTTATCACTTATCACTTTTTTACTCCAATCTTTCCGGTGTAATCCGGAATGTTGCGACGAAAAACACGACGGCGATGATTCCCATGCAGGCGATGTTGCGGAGGAGCAGGGGCCAGATGTCGCCGGTCATGAAAATCGTTTGCAGGCAGGTCACGTAATACCGGGCGGGAAACAAGTACGTAATCGTGCGGATCGCGAGCGGCATCGAATTGATTTCGAAAAGCGCCCCGGAAAGAATGAAGTTCGGCAAAAAGGCGAGCATCAGCGCCATTTGCGAGGCGAGGAATTGGTTCTTGGTAAGCGTCGAAATCCAAAAGCCCATTCCGAGCGAAGCGAATAAAAAGACCGACGAAATCAAGAAGAGCGAAAACACCGATCCGCGAAACGGCAGATGGAACAAATGAACGGCGATGAGTACGCATACGGCGTTCGAACCGATTCCGAGAACGTAGTACGGCACCAATTTTCCTAACAACATGTCGAACGGCCCGATCGGCGTGGCGAGCATCGCTTCCATGGTGCCACGCTCCCATTCCCGGGCG
>JAVBTU010000523.1:0-3033 GCA_031556015.1 Thermoguttaceae bacterium | reverse complement strand
GCCGCAAAATGCTTTATAGACAGTTTGAAGCGGAATTTGATTCGCTTCGGCGACGGTTTTCGCGGATTCGTATTCGGGGGTAAAGCGTTCCGTTCCATCCGGAAGGGTCGCGATTTTTCCGGCGACTTCTCCCCACGGCGTCGCGGATGAAACCGATCGTCGCTTGAGATAAGCCCTTTGGATTCGGGACTTCCGGATTCCGAGCGTCGTGGTTTCCGTAAACAGGATCCGCTGAACTTCGTGAACCGCCTCTTCGCGGCAAAGAACCGTCAACAGGATCGCCGGGCGCCCTTTTTTCATCCCGATCGGGGTCGTGAACACGTCGAGGACCCCCGAAATCCAAAGCTTTTCGAGTGCGAATCCGAGAACCTCGCCGCTCACGTCGTCGAGATTCGTTTCGAGCTTCCAGATCGTTTCCTCGTGAACATGCTCCGAATGCTCATGCTCGTGTTCATGCGGATGATCGTGGTCGTGTGAATGACCGTGAGAATGGGTATGCCCCTGCGAAACCGGGGCGGTCGAAAGATCGTGCGGTTGACCGAGAATGAGCCGCAATACGTTCGGCTGCTCCGGAAAATCCCTCGTCCCTGCGCCGACGCCGATTTTCTGCACGGCAAGAGCGGGCATCGGGCCATACGATCGGACGAATTCCGCGAGAATCGCCGCTCCGGTCGGGGTCGTCAACTCGAATGGAATTTCCGACGGAGCGAGCGGGATCCCGGCCAAGAGTTCTGCCGTCGCCGGGGCGGGAACGGAGCAAAGCCCATGCGCGATACGAACCGTCCCGCAACCGGTCGGAACCGGCGAAGCAATCAGCGAATCGAGCCCGAGCGTATCCAAACCGACGACGGTTGCGACGATGTCCGCAATGGAATCGACCGCCCCGACCTCGTGGAAATGAATCTGCTCGATCGACAAGCCGTGAACCTTCGCTTCGACTTCGCCGATTCGCCGAAACAAGCGTTCCACGGTCGCTTTTTGACTCGGCGTCAAGACGGAACTTTTTTCGACGATCTCAAGAATCGCGTGCAGGTGTCGATGGGCGTGTTCGTGGGGGGCGTTCACATGGACCTTTACGGCTCGAAAACCGCCGCGCCGTACGATTTCACTCGAAAGCGATACGCCGGGAAGATCAAGCGATCGAACCGCTTCGTCGAGAAGTTCCAGCGGAACCCCGGCGTCGACCAAGGCGCCGAGCATCATATCGCCGCTGATCCCGGAAAGACAATCCAAGTAACCTATGAGCATCGGAAAGATTTAGAATAAGGCTGTCGCTCAAAAATGTTATACCCCAACGTCCTCAATTTTTTTACAACCACAGAGATATCAGAGTTCACAGAGAGTTTGGATTCAAGTCTTCTCTGTGTTCTCTGCGCTCTCTGTGGTGATAAAAAGAAAATAAAAGTAGTGGTATTATACTTTCCGGCGGGAGCCTAATCGTGGCCCCCTCCAAAACACCGCGCCTTTGTACCCGGTTTTCAGCGGCCTGTCAATGCGCCGAAAATTCTGAAATCGAGACGCTCCGGCGGCGGCAACTAAGCTGCTTGGACAAAATATCGGGGCCGCGCAAGGCGACTTTTTTCGTATCTTCACAAGTGTTATAATGGATCGGTCGAAAAGAGAGGATGAAGTTTCGTTAGCTCCTTTCCAAGAAGCGATCATGCGCACTCAACTTATTATTGGAACTTTGGTCATTATCGGCGCACCCGTTGCGGTCGATGCGCAAACGCTGCGTAGCGGAAAGAATGTGGAGCCGGAGACCGTGGTCAAAGATCACTCCGGCGAATCCGGGCGCAAGAAAAAAGATCCCTGGCCGATCGTTCCCGCCGCGAAAAAGATGGTCGAGGAAGAACTCCTGCCGCAAGGAAACCTTTCGAACGAAGCGGTTCTCGACGCCGTGATGCGGGTCCCTCGCGATAAATTCGTGCCGCCGGTGCATCGGAGCATGGCGTATCGCGATACGGCACTGCCGATCGGGAACGCCCAGACGATTTCGCCGCCGTACATCGTCAGCTACATGACGGAAAAACTCGATCCGCAGCCGGACGACGTCGTTCTGGAAATCGGAACCGGCAGCGGATACCAGGCGGCGGTCCTGGCTCTGTTGGTCAAGGAAGTCTACTCGATCGAAATCGTCGAACCGCTCGGGAAACGAGCCGCGCAAACGCTTAAAAAAATCGGATACGCCAACGTCTTCACCAAAGTCGGCGACGGATACCAGGGTTGGCCCGACGCGGCTCCGTTCGACAAAATTATCGTAACCTGTTCGCCGGAATCGGTTCCGCAACCGCTGATCGACCAGCTCAAAGACGGCGGTTTAATGATCATTCCGCTCGGAGAACGGTATCAACAGTATTTTCAGCTCCTCCGGAAAAAAGGAACCGAACTGGAAAAAGAGTCGTTGACGCCGGCGCTTTTCGTTCCGATGACCGGGGAAGCGGAAAACAGCCGGGTCGTCCTGCCCGATCCGAAGAATCCGGAAATTATCGGCGGCGATTTCGAACAAACGACCGAATCCGGACACCCGATCGGTTGGCACTACGCCCGAAACGCAACGGTCGTCGACGATCCCAATGCGGAAAGCGGGCTGAAATTCATCCGATTTGAAATTCCCGCGGAAGCCCGGTTTCAATTTCCAGTCGCTTCCACCCCCTTTGAATTGCAGCAGATGAACCGCATGCAACAAATGCAGCAAATGCAGCAAATGGAACTACAACGGCAGATGATCTTGTCGGGCCGGATGACGCCGCAGGGGGCCGCGAACTCCGGAATCACGCCCGGCGGTGTAAATACGTCGACGTTTCCCGGCCCGGAAATGAATACCAACACGCCTCGGGAGCGAACGGACCCGTCCGCCAATCGGCGCCGCGGCCGCGAAAAATCGGGCACGGCGGACAGTGAAGCCGCGAAAACCGAAGCCGCGAAAACCGAATCGCAGAACCTGAAAGTTGCGCAAATCATCCAAGGGTTCGCCGTCGACGGAAAAAGCGTTTCCAAATTGAAAGTGGAAGCGTCGATTCGCGCCAACAACGT
>JAVBTU010000410.1:0-2602 GCA_031556015.1 Thermoguttaceae bacterium | reverse complement strand
CTTGCATTTGAAGGAACCGAACGAGCTTTCGATTTTGATGCTCTGCGGCTTGCAAGGGTCGGGGAAAACGACGACCTGCGGCAAGTTGGGCAAATTGCTCGCAGCCCGGGGGAGAAAACCGATGCTCGTCGCTGCCGACTTGCAGCGGCCCGCGGCGATCGACCAGTTGGAAGTACTCGGCAATTCGCTCGGGATTCCGGTTTATACCGACCGTACCAATAAAGACCCGGTCGCCGTTTGTCAAGCCGCCGCGAAAGTCGCCGCCGGAAAAGGGGCCGATGTTTTGATCCTCGATACCGCCGGTCGATTGCACGTCGATCAGGAATTGATGGATCAGCTGACCCGGATCGAGAGGAAACTCGAACCGGATCAAGTGTATTTCGTCGTCGACTCGATGACCGGTCAGGACGCGGTCCACAGCAGTGAAGCGTTCAACAAGGCGCTTGAGCTGGACGGCGTGATTTTGACGAAACTCGACGGCGACGCCCGGGGCGGGGCGGCTTTGTCGGTGAAAAACGTAACAGGTGTTCCGATCAAATATATCGGGACCGGCGAAACGCTCGAAGCGCTCGAAGAATTCCATCCGGACCGTATGGCCGGCCGAATTCTCGGGATGGGGGACATGCTCACCTTTATCGAGCAGGCCCAACAGAAACTCGACCAGGATGAACTGGCGAAAGCCCAGGCGAATCTCGAAAAAGGGATTTTCACCCTCGACGATTTTCGCAACCAGATGGGGCAAGCGAAGCGGTTCGGCTCCATTTCGAAGATCATGAGCTTTATTCCCGGGATGGGACAGCTCGGAAAAATGATGGGAGATATGAATGTCGACGCCGACGACGAGATGCGTCGTGTCGGCGGGATCATCGATTCGATGACCGCGGATGAGCGCCGGGATCCGACGATCATCAATCCGAGCCGGCGCCGAAGGATCGCGGCCGGAGCGGGCGTTCCGCCGCACCAGATTTCCGAACTCGTCAAATCGTTCCTGCCGATGGCGGAAATGATGAAGGCGATGAGTTCGATGAACATGCGGGATCGTATGAAAGCAATGCAGGGTTTGACGCAGAAAATGCAGCAAAACCCGATGGGGACGATCCAGAGCGCGAAAGTCGGGACCGGCAAACGGCTCACCCCGAAAGAGCGGGCTGCCGCGAAAAAAGACCGCGAAAAAGAAAAACGCAAACGAGACCGAGAAAAAAAGAAACGCTAACCGCCGTTAGCCGGTTCGCCTGCGAACCGTTGTATTTCCGTTGATTGATTGAACATACCCGTCGCAGGCGACGGGGCTAACTACCCGTCGCAGGGGAATTTATTTTACGCACGCCGCGGGCGGCGTGGCTTACAATTATGGCTGTACGAATTCGATTGAAAATGATGGGACGGAAACATCGTCCGTTTTTCCGGTTGTGTGTGATGGACGGACGAAGTCCTCGCGACGGACGTGTTTTGGAAGAACTCGGGATTTACGATCCGCTGGTTCCGGAAACCGATGCCCGGGCGATCCTCAATGGTGAACGGATCGCTTATTGGCTCGGCGTCGGCGCTTCTCCTTCGGACAACGCGCTCGTTTTGATCAAAAAGTACGGTCAAAACGGAACGCATCTGGAGCAGCAGAAAGCGGCCTTGGAACGGCTTGCACAAAAGCGTCGTCGTGGAATCGCCGTGTCGGAGATTCCGGCCCCGACGCCGCGCGTCGTGAAGAAGAAAGTGGAAAAGGTGGAAGAGCAGCCCGCTCCCGCCGCGGAAGCCGCTCCGGAACCGGTCGCCGAAGCTCCGGTGGCTGAAGCTCCCGCCGTCGAGATGCCCGCCGTTGAACCCCCCGCCGTCGAAACACCCGCTGCCGAATAATCGGAGGCCGCGATGTTGGCGTTTGATGTATTGACGCTCTTTCCCGGAATTTTCGAGGGGTTTCTCTCGGAAAGCGTGTTGAAAAACGCGTTGGACCGGCAACAGCTTTCAATACGACTGCACAACATCCGCGATTGGGCCGAGGACAAGCACAACACCGTGGACGACCGCCCGTTCGGCGGAGGACCGGGGATGGTACTCAAGGTCGATCGCGTCGTTCCCTGCGTCGAGCAGATTCAGGCGACGGAAACGCCGGGCCGATTGATCCTTTTGACTCCGCAAGGCCGGCTGCTGACGCAGCCGCTGGTGGAGGACCTCGCCCGGGAGCCGCGAATCGTACTCCTGTGCGGGCGATATGAAGGGTTTGACGAACGAATCGTACAGATTTTGAAGCCGGAGGAGATTTCGATCGGGGATTACGTCCTCAACGGGGGGGAGATTGCCGCGATGGTGATCATCGAAGCCGTGATGCGATTGATTCCAGGGGTGCTCGGCGACGAAGAATCGAACCGGGACGACTCGTTTTCCCGCTCGAACCGGTTGCTCGAATTCCCGCAGTATACCCGACCGCGGGAATATCGGGGCTTGGAGGTCCCGGAAATCCTCCTCGGCGGCAATCACGGCGAAATCGCCAAATACCGCGAAGAACAGAGTCGCTTACAGACTTTGAAAAAACGACCAGAAATGATTTTAGAGGACAGAGGACGGAGGACAGAGGACAGATAGTTCTCAAGGTTCTCATCTATCACAT
>JAVBTU010000116.1:0-6204 GCA_031556015.1 Thermoguttaceae bacterium | reverse complement strand
TCCGGTCGACCGTCATGGCGTCAAGCGTCGCGGCGAGCGTGGTGTCGTCGAACTCGAGTCGGGTGGTGAAGGAGGGAGAGGTGGAATTGTACTCGTTGGCGGTTTCGTACCCGGGGGTTGACACCCCCGGCTCTTTTTCGGAGGTGGCGAATCCGAGGCCGAGCAGGACTCCGGCGGCGGAGCTGGAAACGGGCAGCCGCTCTTCAAGAGGTTCCGCGCAGAGTGTGCGGGTGTGAGGTTTTTTGGCCACGTCCTTCTCCTTTTTTGTTAATTTAGAGAGGGGGGGCAAAATAGAGAACAATGCCGAGAGGATTTGAAACATGACGGGCTCCCTTTTTTGAGACAAAAACGGAAAAAATCACATTTCGGGCGACGGCTCGTCCGAGTTTTCTGAATTCTATTGAAGCCGCGGGCAAAAGTCAAGCAAAAATCCGGAGAAAACGGAGGATTCGTTATAAATCATCAAGCGGGGGGAAAAAGGGGAAAGGTGAGCACCCCTTTTTCGCAAACGTCCCCCTTACCTTTCGACTTCGTAAATCGTAATCGATTCCGGGTCGGCAACGGCGAGGATCTTCTTTCCGGCAATTGGGGCGGCGCTGAAGCCCGTGATGATCTTTCCGTGCGAGTACCGGTCGAGCGGTTTTCCCGCGGCGTCGAGAAAATGCAGTTCCCCGTCGGCGGACGCGAAAATCCATTCCTTCGTCGCATCGCCGATGATGTCCGCCGCGATCATGTACTCCAGCGGGATCGTGTGGGCCGCGACCAGGAACGGATACTGCCAATCCTGGTTGCCGCTGCGGTCGATTTCGGCAATATGAACCGTGTTCTTTTCCCCCTTATGCGGAATGCTCGCGCAGATGCGGGAATCGCCGCTTCCGTCCAGATCCTCGACGACGAACCATCCGATCGGGTTGTTGTCCTTGAGCGAAATTTCGCGCTTCTGATTCCCCTGCGGATCGAATTCGAACAGCGTCATGTTTTGCGACGTCGCGTTCATGGCGAGGATCGACGGTTTGTTTTCCGAAAGCGCAATTCCCAAATGGTACGGGGACGCGATTTTCGTGTTTTCCCATAACACCGTTCCGTCGAGCTTGACCGCCCGAACGAAGCCGGACCCGACGACCGACTTGGAAATATCGAGCGCGGAGATTACGATTTCCGGATCGCGGTCATCGTCCAAGTCGATCAGTCGAACGTCGGTAATGACCAGAGCGTCCGCATCCGCCTGCGTCGACGGGTAAAAGCCGAGCGATTCGAATTGTTCGTCGAGAATATGAATTCTGTTTCCGCCGTTGGTGATCGGCGCCGAAGCGACGTAAATCCGTTTTCCCCGGGAATCCAAGGCCGTTCGGACGACGGAAATCGACTCCGACGAAAGAACCGATTGCGGTCGGATTCGGTTCACGACTTTCCCGTCCGCGTCGAACAGGGCGAGCAGATTCTTTTCGTACGGAACGAGAAAGAGCGGTTCTTTCCCTTCGGCTTCCCGGGGAACGACGAGAATATTGCCGGGGTTTTTCAATTCGCTGACAACCGCTCTTTCCGCCAACTTCAAGCTGCTCGGCAGTTTTCGTGGCGCGATCTCCACGTTTTCCTCAAACGGCGACAAGCCCGACGAAACGGCGTAGTAATCGGAATCGATAAACGCCTGGATCGTTCGTCCGTAATCTTCTCGCTCCTTTTCCAACGCGCCGGCCAAAGACGGATCGACGATTTTTCCGTCGAGGACTTCCTGGATCGCGTCGAGAATTTCCTGCTCGCTGTTCGCTCCCGGCGGAAAATAGCGGGCGACAACGCCGCCGGGGGCGAGGATTACCAGATTCGGCGCGAAATTGAGCCAAAGCGATTCGGGCAATTGGAAATCGGGCAATCGACACGAAGGAAGCCGGGCTTGCCAATCGGTGAGCGCTTTGGTCGCGTCTTCCGTCGAGACGTTTTGCTCCGGGTCAAGACAAACGCCGATGAATCGAACCCGCTGGTCGTCCTTCATTTTCTGGTACGCCGCAAACGCTTCCCGCATCGCTTCGGCGCAGTTGGAATCGACGGCGCTCCAGAATTGCAGTACGACGACTTTGTCCTTGTACTGCGAAAGCGGGAGACTCGCGCCGGCGAAGCTGTTGATCGTGATCGAATCGAACTTGTCCAGCTTTTCTCCTTGAATCTTGACCGACCACTGGGCGAAATTCTCAACGAGCCTCGCGCTTTCCGGGTATTCGATCGTAAACGTTTCCCCTTCCAGTTCGGGATTCAGGGACGCGTTTTCCAATTCCAAACGAAACTTCGAGATCCGCTGTCCTTCGACCGCCGGAAGCCGATCGACCGGAAGTTCGACGCGCATCAGCGCAAATGTTTCACGGTCGATCCAGAAAGTTCGAGCCCCGGAGGAATTCTCGATCGCGATCCGGTCGCACGGAATATCGTCGAGCCAGGTCGGTTTCCCAAACGAAACCTTCGCTCCTTCCGGAACGAGCGTTTTGAGCGGATCTTTGGCGAACAGGAGCAAAATCTGCGGCGGAACCCAGAACAGATCGCCGGGAATCCGAAGATCCATCGCTCCGGACAGATTCATATCGGGATACAGGGCGCCGATGGAAAGTTTGTTCGGAGCGGGAATTTTGAGGACTTGCCCGAAAAGCTGTGGAATGAGTGCGTAAAACATCTGACCGTCGCTCACCATTTTTCCGTCGGTGATTTCCATACGAATCAGGTTCGGCTTGGAATACGCGAACGTGCAGGGCCAAGCGACCGGTTGCGTTTTTCCGTCGGCCCATTCGACGATGAATTGGCCGTGATCGCCGTACGATTCGGCCGCTTTATATTCCTGGACCATCTTGTTCAGAATGTCCCGCTCGCTCAATCCCGGGGTCAGCTTGAGAACATCGCCTTGTCGCGGCTTCTCCGCGGCCCGGGCGGCGAATCCTTCCTCGGCGGTCGGTTGCTTGGGCTCCGTTTTCGTCGTCGGCGGCGTGACGTGGGGAGCCGGCTCCGAAACCGGTTCCGGTTTGTCGAGCGTTTGCGTATCCAGGGACGGCGCAATATCCGCGACGCCGAACGGATCGTCGTCCCCGAAAAGCTCCGGGGGAATCGGCTCCGATTTGACGGGCCCGTCTTCCGTCTCTTTTTTTTCGGAGACCACCGGGTCCGCGATTTTTGGGGGCTGGGCGGCGGGTTTCTCGTCGTCCGGACCTTTGCATCCGTTAAAGGCGAGAATAAAAAATACGATCAAAAGAGAGGAAAAACGAGGATAATTCATGGAATAACTCCGCGAACCGCGTCGGCTCAAACGAAAGGGATCGGTAGGGAATAAACGGTCAATGCCGATTTTACCAATAAAACGAATTCAAACCAAGAGCATTTTACGCGGAGCGATGGATTCGGAAAGCGTTTCCGTGAGCGCCGGGGCTTGCCCCGGGCTGGGCTTTGCGGACGGCTTCATTTGGGGGCGTTTGGCAGGACGCGACGTTTCACCTCACAAACGCGGGGCAAGCCCCGCCGCTAACGGAGGGGCGAAAAGACGACGAAACCTTGTCGTGGTCGTGAACGCAATTACAATAGGTGGGATACTTCCAATGTGATTCCATGAACAAATCGTTGTTTTTTCCTCCGACTTCCAAGGCGCTTCCGAACGGACTCCTTGCGATCGGCGGCGAATTGGAGCCGGTTTGGCTTCTGGACGCCTACACGCATGGAATCTTTCCCTGGCCGATCACCGATCGGAATCGCGCGCTTTCGCAACTCGCCTGGTGGTCGCCGAATCCCCGGGGAATCTTTCAATGGGATCGGCTCCACATTCCGAAACGGTTGCGCAGGACGGTTCGAAGCGACCGGTTCGAGATCACCTGCGACACCGATTTCGAGGGCGTTCTCCGGGGCTGCGCCCAACCGAGAAAGGACGAAGCGGAAACCTGGATCACGCCGGAAATGATCGACGCGTATCTCCGGCTCCACGAACTCGGTTGGGCGCACAGCGTCGAAGCGAAACGCGGCGGTCGACTCGTCGGCGGCGTGTACGGCGTCGGAATCAACGGTTTTTTCGCTGCCGAATCGATGTTCTACTCCGAACCGGACGCTTCAAAGGTCGCCCTTGTCCGGCTTTTGGACCATTTGTTCGTTCGCGGATACCGTTTGGTCGACATCCAGATGATCACCGCGAACACGGCCCGATTCGGAGCGACGGAAATCTCGCGCCGCGAGTACATGAAGCGATTGAAAGAATCCCTCAAGGAGAAGCGGGTCTGTTTCGGAGAGGAAATCGGCGACTACAGCGCCTTTGGTGAGATACGTTGAAGCCCCCCGGTTAAGAATCGATTCCGTATTCCGCCTGGCATTTTTCCGTTTCCCAGAATTGAACGCGGCTGACCGGGAAATTCAGGGACTGCGCCAAATCAAAAAAGAGTCGGGCGAGGTTTTCCGCCGTGGGGCTCTCGTCCATGAGGAAAAGGGGTTCTCCCATATTTTGGAGAATCGGGACCACGGGGTCGTCTTTGCGCAGCACCATTTTATGGTCGATCGTCCGTTGAATCCAGCCGCCGATCGCGTTCTTCAGTTCCGTGAAGTCGAGGACCATCCCCTGTTCGTCGAGCGATTCGGTTCGTAACGTCAATATCACGCGTCCGTTATGGCCGTGCAAATGGGCGCATTTGCCATTGTAATTCAACAGCCGATGTCCGTAACAAAATGTGAATTCTCGTGAAATCGTGTACATGACCGTTAGTGTAACATACCGTGTTTCCCAGTCAAGAATCGGAGAAAAGCCCAACGCCGCATCACCGCGGCTCGACGCAAAACGAAAACCGGATAGAATTCCAAGGATACTCCGGTTAAACAATCGCCCTTTTCCCCTTTCCCTCTTTTCCCATGCCCAGCAAGGTCTATTGGACTCCCATGCGTTGTAAAGTGGACGAAAGTCCGCTCACCAAACTCCAACGGCTCATCGTCAAAGCCGGAATCGGAAACATCGATTTCAAGAATAAATTCACGGCGATAAAAATCCATTTCGGCGAGCCCGGCAATATGTCGTATCTGCGACCGAACTGGGTGAAAGCCGTCGCCGACAAGATCAAATCGCTCGGCGGGTTCCCGTTTTTGACCGATTGCAATACGCTTTACGTCGGACGGCGGAACAACGCGCTGGTTCATCTCGGCGCCGCCGCGGAAAACGGCTTCAATCCTGAAACGACCGGCTGCATGAACATCATCGGCGACGGCTTGAAAGGTACGGACGAGGTCGAGGTTCCCGTTCGCAACGGCGTTTACTGCAAGACCGCCCACATCGGACACGCGGTCATGGACGCCGATGTTTTTCTTTCATTGACGCATTTCAAAGGGCACGAATGCACCGGTTTCGGCGGCGCGATCAAGAACATCGGAATGGGTTGCGGAAGTCGGGCCGGGAAGATGGTCATGCACTGCGACGGCAAACCGCAGGTCGATCCGGCCGCGTGTATCGGCTGCAAGCTTTGCGCAAAATACTGCAACGAAAACGCGATTTCGTTCACGGAGAACAAAAAAGCGAAGATCGATCCCGCGAAATGCGTCGGCTGCGGACGCTGTATCGGCGTTTGCAACCAACATGCCATCACCCCGCCGTATGACGCCTCGAACGACCGAATCAACTGCAAGATGGTCGAGTACACGCAAGCGGTCCTCGACGGGCGTCCGCATTTCCACATCAGCATCGTCAACCAGGTGTCGCCGCACTGCGATTGCCACGGCGCCAACGATGTGGGAATCGTGCCGGACATCGGCATGTTCGCGTCCTTCGATCCGGTCGCGTTGGACAAAGCGTGCATCGACGCGGTCAACGCGGCGACGCCGGCCGTCGACAGCCTCCTGGCCGATTGCGATCAGACTTACAAGGACGCGGCGGGGCATCCCGATCATTTGCGGAACATCCACCCGACCACCGATTGGCGAGGACAGATTACCCACGCCGAAAAAATCGCCCTAGGGACGGGCGACTACGAATTGGTACTCGTGAAATAACGTTCCTGATTTTTCACGGTTCCGGTTTTCAAAACACGAAGGGGGAGGTTAGTATTTTCTCCCCAATTCGTGGACCGCTTGGACCAGCGCGACGGCGTTGGCGACCGGGGTCTGCGGCAGGACGCCGTGTCCGAGATTGAAAATGTGACCGGGACGTCGGTCCGTCATGTCCAGAATCCGACGCACCATGCGATAGATAATGTCCGGATTGGTCAGCAA
>JAVBTU010000153.1:0-5502 GCA_031556015.1 Thermoguttaceae bacterium | reverse complement strand
CGAGGCGGGCGCAAGAGCAAAGCCAAAGGCATTCCCACCGGTGTCGTGACTTTGAAGAACTGGATCAAGAAGGCATACACAAACGTGCCGGTGTTTCGACATTCGTGTGCCGACAACGATTCGCCTCTATCCCAACTCAATCCTGAGCCGGGAACGGTCACGATCATTGGCGGCGCTGCGCACAAAGGCAAGACGGCATTCGCGAACAAAATCGTCAACGAGGCGGCATACAGAAACGATGGCGTCACATCGGTTCTAACGATCAGCACCGACCTGTCTCGTGAGCAACTTTGGGAACGCGAAATCGCCCGTATCACCGGCATTCCTTTGGACGATGTTCAGAATCATCGTCTGTCACACCGGGAATATCAATCCTTGCTGCGCGAACATGAGGACAAAATCCTGATGTACGCCGACAAAATCGAATGTCGCGACAACATCGATACGATCGAAAAGATTCAAACCGCTGTCAGGGAATTGAAGCCAGAGATTGTTCTGGTCGATCCCATCCAGCGTATCTTCGCGAACAAGCGATGCGATAACGAACATGAGCGGCTGGACAAAATCATCAAGGAGCTCAATAAAATCGCAGCAAGTGGTGTCGCCGTGATATGCGTGTCGGCATTCGGCAAAAAAACGTCGGCATCTAATTCAATGCCCTGGGAGTTCGGCGCGTCGAAGATATGGACGTACAAGGAATTGAAACCAAGTTGGGATCAGCCGAAACACGTCCACAATATTCTCCTTAAAGGTGTGAAAGACAAGGCGAGCATGCAATCCGATATTTCGCTGGTTTTCGACAGTTCACGCATGGACTTTACCGTCCGGGAATCCGAAAACGATTCCACAAATCAACACCCCCCAACCGTAGAAAGGAAAACATTACGTCGGACTGAATAGCGTCAACATGTTGATTCCGCATGGAGCAATCGCAGATTCTATTCAGGTTGCGATTTCTCGAAAGATTTTTCTGAAAGAAAATCGTTTAAAAAATGAAATATTTCATGCGTTCTGATCGGAACGACAGACGAAATATGGAGTTTCATGGAAGGGCACGAAGGATTGCTATCGAGTACCCTCATGCCCTTCCGAGCATTGCATTTTTGGTTTTTTCAGTTTTAGAAAACAATTTCAATTTGGAGGTTTGTCATGAAAAATAATGCTTCGAATGTCACTCGTCAACCTGGTTTTACTTGCGATAACACGCCGAACCCTGACGTGATCAAAACTTTCCTGGAAAACAATCCGGAAATCGGCGAAGGCACGATCGGCGATTACGCGATCGCAACCGGAACTATTCACATGGAAGTTGAGGGGCAGATAAAAAAATGCTGGCGGATTGCCGTCCCGATTTGTGACATGGAGGGCAACATTCTAAACTATCAGCTCCACCACCCGAAATCGCCGCTATCCGTCGCCGGAAAGGTGGTGTACGCAGACCCAAACGAACGTCGTTTTGGTATCATCGCCTCGGAGACGGTATGGCAAGAGCTTCAGAAAGAAACTTGCCGAATTCACACACTTTTCGTCGTTGAAAATTTCAGCGACGTGATCGCCTTGAATTCGATCGTTCCCGACGAGAATAAAGACGAAATCGCCGTTGTGGCAATTGACGGGGTACGCGGGATAAAATGTGATAGTTTCGAGTTTGATGAACCTGGTGGCAAATATGAGCCAACGGTTCTGGACCAGTTACAAAACCGGCTCGAATCGATGGATATTCTTGTTCCTCGCATTCAAAGAGACAAAAAAGAGCAGGACGGTTATGATTTATCGTTGGCGCTCCAAGACTACACGGCGGCTCTTTTTCGTGATTGATACGTAAAGCGACACGGTAATTTCCACAACGGCCGCGACAAAAATCGCGGCCATTTTTATTCCAACATCATGAAAAAAGTTTCACGAAAAGAAGCGGTTCGAAGTCGATTTCATACTCTCAATACGGCGTGCCGAACCGTTTTTAGCGACAAAGAAGTACGCCCATCAGCGCGGCTCGTGTGGCTGATTCTTTGGCGTAACGCGAATACATACGGGAGAGTTTGCATGTCATACGGAAGAATCGAAAAGGAAACGGGGTTGTCCCGGCGAAGCTGTATCAATTTGATCCAAGAGCTAATTGATCACGAATTGGTCAAGCTCATCAAGAGGGGAGGCACTCCCCATTTTGCCAATCGCTACGTGATTAAAACCTATCGGCCGGATTGATTATATCGCCAAAATTATTAAAACGCCGTAGTGAATTTTCGACAGGACGTGGTGCAGTTTTAGCCATTTTGTGGTGCAGCCGCTACACCAATCCGTAGTGCAATTCAAGACGTTTCGTGGTGCAACCGTTGCACCCATACATAAAGGCAGCATATTGCGATGCCGCCTTAGCGAAAGCGGTAGCGAGCCGTTTCGCGGCGGAGGAGGCGTCGGGTATTGCGATAGCAACATACTCGACGTTTTCTTCGTCGTGGAAGGGGACGCAGCCGCGCCAGCGGCTGTCGGGAAGGAGTATCATGGATGCTGCCCGGAATGTATGCCCCGCTTCGATTGTGATGACACCATGCTGCCGTTTCGCGAAAGCGGATTTTTCCTCGCAAGCACGATCTGGCGAAAGTCGGATTCCGAGATGACGACCGACCTCAACAACATTTTCCTTTCCCGTGCCGATCTGAATTCGCTCGCCGAGCCGGTCAGCCGTCTGGAGCCCGCGTACAAGCCGGTCTACGACGCCTGGAAGCAGAGCGACACGGACGAATCCCGCAACGCCGTCCTCCACGCGATGACGCCGCTGATCGACCGGACCGTCAAATCCGTCGCCGGTTCCGACCCGAACTACATGCGAATCCGTGCGAAGCTGCTGGTCCTGAATTCCCTGCCGAAGTACGATCCGAAGCACAGTGCACTGGAAACGTACATGACGCACCAGCTGATGCCACTGCGACGCACGGCCCGGCAGCAGATGAACATCCTCGGCCTGCCGGATCGGATGCTTGTCGCGGCGACGCAGCTGGACGGTGCGGAGCTGGAGCTGTCGGATGAACTGGGCCGACCGCCCACGACGCTGGAATTATCGGACAAGATGCACATTTCGCCGAAGCAGATCGAGCGGCTCCGTCGGATGACCCACGCCCGGAACACCGGCAGCTATGCGGTGGCGGACGAGGAGGGGCAGGTAGGCGGAGCGGGCGCGGTCAGCCGCAATCTGTCCGAGCAGTACCGGCATCAGTTTGTGCTGTCGGCCTTGCAGCGGGACCCGAAATCCGCTCTCATCTACGAGCACGACAACGGCCTGCACGGGCGGGCGGCGATCTCGACGGCGGATCTGGCGAAGAAGCTCGGCCTGTCCGCCGGAGCGATCAGCCAGCGGCGTAACAAAATCGCCGAGGTCGTCAATAATGCCGAACGGGAAATTTACGGATAACGAAAAATGGCCAAGTCCCTATTAGACGTAACGAAAAACTACACGGAGTTCTCGCGGCAGTACCGGGCGTATCTGAAGCGGACGAGCGCCCCGGAGTACGCGGAGGACCGCTTCGCCTGGTTCCGCCCGAAGGACTTCGAGAACACCGCCGACCCGTCGAAAATCGCCACGGCCTTCCCGGCGGACGAGCTTGCCGAAGATGCCAGGACACTGATCCGCCAGGGCAACTGCGAGACCGGCAGCGACGGGGACTACGCGATGCTGGCGATGCAGCACGATCTGCTGACCTCGGCGAACCGGGCGTTCGCGTCGCGGCACCGGAGCAAGCTGCGGCACTTCGCGGCCTCGGCCGGAACGCAGGATCGCGTCGGCGGCGAATACGGGACGTTCCATTACAGCTACGATATGACACTGACCAACATCAATGAGACCAGACGTTCGACTGCGACGTTTCTGTATGTCATGGTGGAATGTGTTGCGCAATTTACACGCGCGTGTAAATTGTGTGTGACTTATCGCTCAGTGTCTGGTCAGGCAATGGTGTCATCATGCCGAATCCGGACTAAAAAAGAGTCCCTCACAAAAGGGACTCCGGTGATTACCGCCGCCGTCTGCCGTGTGAACGGCCGACACTGTAGCCTTTGCGGCTTCCTGTCGTCTTGCCCATTTTGTAGACGCCATAGAAACAACAATAGGCCAGGCCGATAAAAACCAGCGTGCCAAGCAATGACACCATATTAAACCTCCTTCCGAAAAATTGTTGAGCCGAACGCCATAGGCGTCGGTGATCAAATCGAACCGCACAAACCCCGGAAATCGCACATGGAACACGTCCAACCGGGCCGATAGTTGAAATTCCCACGATCCAGACAGTCGAGGTATTCCCGGACCAACTCGAAAAACCTTTGCCGTTCCCGATCCGTTCTGACACCGAAACGGTGCGAACAAATCTTCGGCGTCTTCGTTTTCACAAGTTGGCGGATTTCCGTTTCCGGATCGACGTAGCCGTTTCCTTCGAGAAGGAATGTGTACAACGTCAACTGGACCGAATGGGACTGTTCGCATACCAACGACGCACTGGACGCGGTTTTGAAGTCGACGACGACCGGCGTTTCGTTTTCCTGCAAGACCAAGTCGACGACGCCATACAATGGAACGCCCAAATCCTCACCGGTGTCGGGATCGACGCAGGGAACCTCCAGAGTCGATTCCATCGCGACGATCCGTTCCGGTTTTTCCGCATACTCGCCGATATATGCTCGCACAAGATCGGTCGCCTGAGATCGCGATTTTTCGGCTTCCGGCGGAGAATCCCAATCCATCGGTTCCTCTTCCTCCACAATTGTCCACGATTGGACAACGAAACGGTTCGCATCCTCGGTGGTCGGCGTCAAGCCGATCTGCCGATTTCGATAATACGTTTCGAGCGCTGCATGGACGACTTTTCCGAGAAACAGATTCGCGTTCGTCGGGGTCGTGATGCCGTCGACGTATCGGAACCGAAACGCCAATGGACATTTGCACCAGAGATTCAGCCGTGATGCCGAAATATAATTGAACAATTCGCTCATGGACACCTCCTTTCAAATCGCGGCCAGATCGAGGCGACCGGCTTTGACTTCGCGAAGGGTGTCGATGAGATTGCTCGTTTCAAGCCCGGTGAGGGCTGCGAACGGTTTTTGGTACATTTTGTCACATAGGTTGTCGAGGCTACGAACCTTCACTTGCGACGCCAGTTGCTCGGCGTACCTCGCCTGCTTTGGTGAAGCCGACGTACCTCGTGATACCGGCGCAGGCATTCCCGCACGAGGAACCGGAACGTCGCCTTCGTGAATCTGTGACTCCACGGCAGCACGACACCGCTCATAAACTTCGTGAACGCGAGCCAGGAATGCTTGAGGATTCGCCAGCTCAGACGCATCGATTTCCAGCTCCAAATCGCAATGTGCTCCCTCGCTGCCGTAGTTCGGCAAGCCCAGTTTCTTGTTGTATCCGACATTGATTTTGACTCCCATAGGATTGCTCCTTGATTAAAGTTGATGAAATGAAAATGGTTGGGGTGCCAAGAATTCGCACTACAACCCGATTCATTA
>JAVBTU010000091.1:0-6414 GCA_031556015.1 Thermoguttaceae bacterium | reverse complement strand
TGGAAAAACGCATTTAAAATGCGATTTCAAGCGATCTTTTGAAAAAAATGGCGGGAAATTCGCGAATAATATGATTCATTTTTTTACAAAAGTAGCAGCCTATTGTTTTGCATAATTATTTTTAAGTAATATTTCTCAATTCGAATTTATAATAAGATGAATATTTCACTATTTTATAAATTATATTTAGTGCTGTTGATTTTTTCATTGATCGTGATATAATGCTTGAGGTAGTCGTAGATCGGCGGCACTGTATCTCGAATGTTTTTTTGTGAAATTCAAGCGAGAAAGAATATTTTTCTGTGCCAGCAGAACTACTAAGAAGTATCAGTGTTATATTATATTGTTATGTTCATTTCCATTTTTAACTTACTATGTAATTATGAAAGAAAAGAAAAGCAACGATGTTGAGTGTCAGGTTACAAAGATCGACGACAAGACCTGTCAGATTGATCCAGCAGATTATGAAAGAATTAAAGCAGAATTTTTTGCGGATCGAGTTTACTGGGATCATTGGGATTATTACGACAATTACAGTAAAGATGATGACTACAAATCCAATAAAATATCGAAATCATTTCAGAAGCCAGTTTCTCATTTCGCATCTGAGAAACTATCCGGAAATTGACATTGCTCGAAAATCCGGAAAACGCTAGACTTTCGCGAAACTCAACCCAAGGAGTGAACAATGAGTCTCGAAACAAGGAAAACGTACAAATCCGACTTGACCGATCAGCAATGGGCGTGGATCGAACCGATCCTTCCGGCGGAAAAAATACGGGGACGACACAGGACAGTCAATCTGCGGGAAGTGGTCAATGCGATTTTTTATATCCACCGAACGGGGTGTCAGTGGGATTATTTGCCGCACGATCTGCTTCCCAAAAGTACCGTGTTTGACTATTTTAAACAATGGCAGGAGGACGGAACCTGGCAAAAAATCCTCGATACATTGCGTAACGCCGCACGCATTGTCGCCGGTCGCGAACCGACACCATCCGCCGGTTCCATCGACAGCTCCTCGGTCAAATCAGGACGAGAAGGAGGCGTGGTCGGATACGACGGCGGCAAAAAGGTCAAGGGCCGCAAACGCCATATTTTCGTGGACGTCATGGGATTTATCGTCGCGGTCGTGATCACGGCGGCGTCGGTCGACGATGGTGTTGCGGCGGTGGAAGTGATGAAAAAAATGAACGAGGAAAACTTTCCACGTTTGGTCAAAATTTGGGGGGACAACAAGTATCACAATTTGGCGCTGGAGGAGTGGTTGGCGTCCAATCGACCGGGTTGGGAGCTTGAGATCAAATCACGACCTGAGGAGAGTGTCGGGTTCGTGCCGGTGCATAAGCGTTGGGTGGTTGAGCGAACTTTCGCATGGTTTGGCAATTTCCGTAGACTGAGTAAGGATGTGGAGAAGACGATCGAATCGAGCGAAGCGACGATCCAGATCGCGGGAATCCGCACGCTCTTGGGCCGACTGGCGCCGAAAAATGACACCAATGAGCTTTATCGTTCAACAAAATCATAAACGCTTGTTTTTAAGGCGTTTTATTTCCGGATAGTTTCTGAGACAATACTTGGAGGAGAAAGACAAGGAGATTCAGTTTAATATACAATATCTATCTGAGGCCCCTTCCCTCTCCTTAGTGCTTCTCGATATTCGGGAAAAGGGTGAACTGACAACTAAGGTGTGGCTTCTTCCATCTCAAGACTATTGCGTTTTCAAGATGGAAATATACTACAGCGGGAAAACCATCGAAAAAAGCGACATTCGTTATGAAAAAATCGACGGAGTTTATTTTCCTGTCGCGTCGACCAGCGTCACGAAACGAGGGGGCGTATTGCTTGAGAAAAAAGTGATGAACGTCACGTTCACGGAATCGCGGCCGAACAGGATACCGGATTCACTTTTCACGTTGAAGATTCCACGCAATGCCGTCGTTGAGAATCTCGATACCGGCGAGATCATCATGGATCCTTCGGAGCTCGGAGAATACCTTGACACGATTCCGATTTGGCAAAGTCAAAGAGCAATCACAATGCTTCTTGTCAATGCTTCGTTGCTCGCGATTCTCGTGTACGTCAATCGACGCCGTTTGAAAAAACTACTCTGGAAATAACGTGTTTCGACTCGAACCACTCTTGCGATTTCGCGCCGTTTGGGGATTGGCGTGTTTCGGACTGTTTCTTGTCGGTTGTCATTCGAGAGACCGAGATATTCCCCACGAGACGGAAAAAGAGTTCATTCCCATGGCGTTCGACAAAACATTCGCCGATTTGGGAGACACGCCTTCCAGGATTCAGTACGATTTTTCCTTTCAAAACGTCTCCGAAGCGACGATCGACCGAATTTCTTTTTCCTCGACCTGCGGATGCTCCGTCGCACAAATCGAACCGAAAACGATTCCGCCGGGCGCGAGCGGAAAAGTGACGGTCGAAATCGATCAGTCGAATAAAGGCAAAGGACCGCAAACTTATATGGTTTTCGTCCACTATGAAACGAATGAAAAATATCGGCAACGGCTCGTCGTCAAAACGAAAAACGGAACCGGGGTGACTTGCGTTCCGGAGCGTTTCGACATCGAAACATGGTCTCGCGAACCGATTGTACGAAATCTTTGCCTTTGGGATTCCCGAACCGTGCCGCTTCGTATCAAGGAAATCAAAACTTCCGCCCCGTGGATTCGCTGCGAGCCCGCCGATCCGCCGCGGGAATTTTTCGAGGAAAAACGGTTTACTTATCATGTGATGATCGACGTCGATTCGATTCCTTCCGGAAAAAACGAAGGATATCTCGAAATCCTGACGGAGGACCCTCAATATCCTCGTTTTGAAATTCCCATTCTCTGTCGTATTCAACCTTCGATTCTTGTCATTCCGGAGCGGGTTGCCATGGTGAAGGACGTCGATCAAGTGAAATGGACCGGCCGTTTTCTTGTGCGACACCGTGAAGGCCTTCCCGTCGTACTGCGTGTAGAATCGGAATCGCCGGAGAAGAGCTTGGATTATGCAGTCAACACGGAAGAAGATGCCGACGCGGAGGTGTCTCTTGCCATCGATTCCGAAACGGAACGGTATCACCCACTGCCCTGGACACTCAAGCTGCTCGTCGAAAAACCATGTCGCGAAGAAATCGAATTTACTTTATTGTCGGAATCGCCTTGAGGTTTGGCTTTCTCTTCTCTTGTCCGGTCAATGCCGGAGAAACGGAAATGGACATTCACGTTCGTTCTCGAAAAATTCTCCCGAATAAACAGGAATGCGGCATTGAATCGCTGTATCTTTTGTTGCGTCAACAGGGAGTCGAATCGATTTCTTATGGCGATTTGAAAAATCGTATTCCCATGACCTCGCAAGGAGTATGTGCCTCGGATCTCACGGAAACCGCATCATTGCTCCAATGCGAACTGGAAGCGATCAAAATCAATCTCGACACGCTGCTATCACGGAATAAGCCGGCCATTTTGCACGTCAATGGAGATCATTTTATTGTGTTTCTACACATTGAAAACAGTCGGCTCGTTCTTTTCGACAGCGAAATCGGCCTGTATGATTGCTCCTCTCAATGGTTTTCGCGTCATTACCTTTGGGAGGGGACGGTTTTGGTGGCCAGACCGTACACGACACTTGCTGGTCTTGTAACCTCAGGCGGTTTCAGCGTCTTTCTTTTATTGATCATAATCATTACAATCCCGGAGGTTTTGAAAACGAAAATCACGATGCGCTGAAAGGCCGGACCCGTTTAATCGGCACCACAGGTGCCGGCTCGTTGGTCCTTCAAACATTTCAGCCGCGCCATTTTACGATCCGAGCCCCGTTGGAAAAGGGGGAACCGCCCCGGACGAAGGTTTTCACTTTTCTTGATTTTTTTTCATGACATGTCAAGAGCGAATCTCATGTTGCTTCAAAAAACGTAAAAGAAATCTTTCTCACTTCGATCAATCAATCCGTACGCATTGGAGCCCGAGTTTTCGCGAAACGTATTCGACTTCGTTTTTGTAGTCGCCGAAACTCATCGTCCAATGGGAGTCCCGGGCTTCGCGTTTGAGCTTCTTCCAGTCGCCGTCGAGTAAGACGTCCTGTTGTGAGCGGCAGATTTGGAAGTCCGGATTCGATTGGACCGAGCCGGTGAACGTCAACCAGCGCGGATTCGAATAGTGCGGATCCAAAAACGTCACTTTTTGGCCGATCGGGAAATCGACTTTCGGCGATGCTCCGAAATCGGATTCGTAATGTGTCAGAATTCGCATCGGATCGTAATGCTCGCCGTCCATCCGCCGAGGAGACGCGCAATGGGCGCAAGTCACCATTCCCTTGTGCGGGAACGTCGAATTGTGCATGAACACCGGCCTGTTCGTGATGTGTCGCATCAAAATCGCGGCGGGAACCAACACGAAATCCGACTCGCACAGCCCGAGATACCCTTCGTCGTTGAGCCAGCCGAGCGACATGCACGCGGTCGTGTTCGCTGCTTCGAACATCGTCCCCATGCAGCCGAGAACCGTGAGCGTCGACGCCTGGTTTTCGATCAAAAGCTCCTTGAAAACACCGTACACCAAAAACGCTCGAACGAGAAAATCCCGCTCGGTTTCCAGCTTCGTGTTCGAAAGCTTCAGGTACTGATCGGTCCACGCTTCAGCCTTGTCCGTCATTCCTTGTTCGGCCTGGTACTCAAGAAACCGCTTTTCGAATTGATCGTAGGGGAACTCGACGATTTCCTGTTTGAACCGCGTTTTGCAGTTTTCCGGGGCGTCCGGGGCGTACTTTCCGCCTGCACTCCCGATCGCGACGACTTTGTGTCCGATAAAATTCTTCAAGCCGTAAAGGGCTCGCAATCTCCAAACGATTTCTTCGAGATCGTCGACGACGACGTCTTCGACGGTGATCGGACCGTGATTTTCGGCGCTGTTTTTGAGCAGTTCAGGATCGTCGGTCGACTTGAGAAAACGATCCCCGAGCGATTCGTACCAATAGTAGAGCGGTCCGTTCCGGTGTCGCACGAAAATAATCGTGTCCCGATCGGCAAACGGAGTCCTGCAAGCGTCGAACCGATCCGCATATCCGGTCGCGGCGTAAAGCAGGACGACGTCGTAATCTTTTTCGTGAATCTTTTTGCCCTCTTCCGGTTGGGAAACGATTTCCAACGGCAGGAATTCGACGGCGAAATCCGCGTCGTTTTTCATTCGGCGCAGTTCCTGTTCGATCCGTCCCGCTTCTTCCCGGGCGGCTTCCGGTGAATGGACGCTCCCCCACGATTTATAGCTGGCCAATTTTCGATACGGCTGCTCTTGATACATCAGGACCGGCTGAACCTTCAGCGTTTTGCCGGGATGAATCAGCGGCGTGTGTGGATTCCACTGGAGATCGGGAACTTGACCCGATCCCCGCGAAGCGGCGACGCCTCCGGAAAGAAGTACTCCCGAAGCGACCGCTCCGACCGTTCCGACGAATTGGCGACGATTCAACAAACAATTGCGACACATAATCTCTTTCTCCCGGGTTGAAAACGGCGAAGGTTCGACAAGATGTCGCCGATTATATTTTAACGGGAGACGGGAAACAACCGTCAAACGCGATTAAGAATACGCGCCGTCGAAACCGGATCCGATCTTCGTATAGATTTCCCGAATCTTTTCGGTCATGTATCGGTGATCGAAACGTTTTTCGCAAAGTCTGCGACCTTCCTGGCCCATTTGGTCCCGCAGTTCCGGGGAGGCCGCGAGTTTCAGGATTGCGTCGGAAAGTTCGGCGACCGATTTGGGGGGAAGAAGAAAACCGGTGACGCCGTCTATCACGACTTCCCGGGCTCCGTCGACTTCGTAGCTGATCGCCGGCTTGCCGCTGAGAAGGGCTTGCGGCAGGACCCGGGCCAAACCTTCCCGTAAACTCGTGTGGACAACCAGGTCCATCGCGGAAATCATCGCCGGGATTTCGTCCGGTGGTATCAAGCCGGTGAACGTGAAATACTTTTCCAGACCGAGACTCTTGATCCGGGCAAGGTATTCGTCCTTGAGAATCCCGTCGCCGACGAACAGGAATCGGACGTTCGGATTTTCTCGCAGCACGGTCCGGGCCG
Source organism: Thermoguttaceae bacterium (assembly GCA_031556015.1). Taxonomy (GTDB): domain Bacteria; phylum Planctomycetota; class Planctomycetia; order Pirellulales; family Thermoguttaceae; genus JAVBSX01. The sequence continues at coordinate 338 of JAVBTU010000091.1, read as the reverse complement.
CTTCGATCACGTATTCGTGTCCCTTGAGGTGGAACAGCCTCGCGATCTTACCGACGACGATGTCGTGGTCCGCAAACCCGAAACGATGTCGCGTTTGATCCCGAAGCGGGGCGGAATTCAAAAAAGTTTCGACTTCCATGCCGCTGTAAACGGTGTGAAATTTTTCGGGCGGCGCGATCCTCGCCCGGATCATCAGGTCGGACATCGCGTCGGCGACGGAAATCAAAGCGTCGCATTTTTTCGCGGCGTACCATTCGCACCATTTGTAGAATTCGCGGATAAGCGGATTCTGGTACGGATAAAACGGCGCGCCGTGAACGCCGTGAACGACGACCGGA
>JAVBTU010000335.1:0-3751 GCA_031556015.1 Thermoguttaceae bacterium | reverse complement strand
CTTGCCAATGCGAGCAGATCGTCATAGCGGCCGGTCCGTTGGTAAATCGCGGTTAACAACCGTTCCCGTTTTGAAACGAAAACGGGCAAATCCAGATTGGAGATCATCCCGCAAACGCGACGCAGGATCGAGGGAAATCGATTCATCCGCCGGATCCAATCCTGAACCTGTTCGTCGTCATACTCCCAATTCGCCAGTTTTTCGTGAATATTTAAAGGGGAATTCGGAGCAACCCAATCAAGTGTCTCCCGTAATTTTTTCTGATCCACGAAACCGGGCAAGGGTTGCCGAAGTTCGTTATGGCGATAGAGCAGGAAAAAACCATCGCGAAAACACTGGGAATCGACTTGCATCGCGGCAACGTCGTCCGGCTTGGGAAGATTCTTCGGATTGCTTTCGCGAAACAGGATTCGGTAATTCCCGATTCGCGCCGAAGCGATATCGGCAAGCTCATAAACGTTCGATTTCAGGAAGTTCTCCCGCGTTTCGGTCGGAGCATCGGAAGTATCATGCGTCGTACACAGAATCGCCTTCTCGAACGGGTGTCCTTCAAGCATCGGCTTCGCCTGTTCCAAGAATTCCTCCGAATTCCGAAACTGCCGCATCTCACTTCGGGCCGTATGGAGCACCTGGATGGCGGTTTCTTCCCGAATCAAGCGGGCGAGCACTTCCCAGGAAAACTCGTTCGGATCGTCCTTTGTCGCAACGAGAGCATCGACGATTTTGCGGCGATGGTCGTACACGGTTTCCGAGGGAGTCCGTTTGCCCCCCAAAAAACCGAAGAGCCCGCCCGATCCGGTCGAGGGACGTTTTTTCGCGATTTTCAGCACTTCCGGCGGAATTTCAGCGACGGAACCGATCTGTTGAGGTAATGTTTTGGCGTAATATTCGAGATACTCCTCCTTGCCCGGACCTTGGACGGGTACGGAGCCGTCCAGGAATGTGATCCCGTCGAAAATTCTCGTACAAGGCGTTTCGGAAACCAAACGCCGCCCGACACTCACGGCTTCCTGAGGCTCGTTGGCGTATTCGTACATGAGGAACAGAACGACATTCGCCCAAGGTTCGACCGGAGTTTCTTTCGACAATTTCTCCATCGCCTCGACGTCGTAATCCGAATAGGCTTTGTGAATTCGAATCCATTTCAAGTAGCCGGGATCGGTTTCCGCATCCGTGGGTGGTGTCGCTTGCGGTCCCGCCTTTTCCCGATCTCCCCTCGCGTCCTTGTAGCGCCAACGCGCTTGAGGAAACAGAGTCGTCGCACCCAGGGCCGCGCCTTGCAGTTCGATATTGTCCGGCGTGTAACCGTATTTGGCGGCGGCACGTTGGGCGTAGAGAATCGCGCGGACCTGGAAAACCAATCGCGTTTTGAGCAACTGGTGCTCCGTAAGCAAATAAAGCTGCGAATAACAGCGAACAAGACGACGCAACAGCGAAAGGGTTTCTCCTTTCTCCCGGATCAAGCGATGTGTCCGACGGACGGCGTCATATTGAGCGCAAAGCGTCGCAATGTCAAGAAGTTTGTCGATCTCGGTGAGCGGATCGACTTGGGAAATCGTCTCCGATTCGGGATCAGGAGCGGTTTCCGTTGTCGCAATGGGGGGCGATGGGGGCGGCGTAAACGCTTTCACCCCGCTGTTCTTCAGGAAAGCGACGAACTGTTGACGAGAATGTTCTTCGATTTTCGTGATCAAACCGGGATATTCGACGGCGTTTTGAACCATCAGGGACAGCGGATAATCGCGAAGAGCGGTTTCTCGTCCATCGTCTTCCAAGCGTTTGATTTTGACGAAATGATCCTTACTCCCACGCGGCAGAACGTAATCGTATTTCAGGGCGAGAACGCGGGGATTTTGCGGAGCGGTTTCGCCGAGCAATTCGTCCCGGGTCAATGCACCTATTTCATCCCGCGCGGCAATCAGGATCGCTTCACGAACCAATTCCCGTTTGAAATCGGAATCGATGAATGCGATTCCATAACCGTTTCCCATATCGGTGATTTCGGGCCGACTTTGACAAGCCATAAACACGGTATCAAAATCGCCGATTTTGGGTTCGTCGGTTTTCAGAGGGGGCGCAACCACTTGAGCCTGCGTCGCGGGAGCCGGTTCCGGTTCTTCAGCGACATGGGTCAATTTCCAGTAAATCACGTATCCGATCAGCCCGAAAACGACGAGAAGGATCAGAGCTTTCCACCAATTGAGGTCATTTTTCATGGAAATCAAAGTACTTGAAGAACATCGGCAAAACAGACGACGGAAGAGAAAAATGATTTCATGCTTTTCAATGCCGTCCAACATGTTTCAAGTGTAACAAATTATAGATATTTCGCTAGATAATTTACTTGAAAACGTAAATAAGCTGATATTTTTAGATTCTACACTGGCTTGGTAGACATTTAAGAATACGCTTGTATTGCAGGTCGGCAACATGCCTAACGTGAATGCGGAGCATTCAGCCAAAGTTATCCTGCTGCTGCGGGAACGGCAAACCCAACCGCATCATAGCAGCTCAGAAACAATTATCAATCCTGGAAATGAATAGACAAAACGCCACCCCCTACTGAAGAAAAAAAACGGGGGTGGTGTCGAGGTCAACGACATTGGAAGGACACCGCATGCCAAGCCAATCAACGATTGCGGAACGATAAATGGAGCGGAAGTCGACATTGAATTTCTGGCCGTTGTTTTCCGATGTGTCCGTAAGGTCCGGATGCTGACCGATCAATCCGTGTTTTACGCCACCTCCAATCACGAAAACAGGTTGGGCGGAACCATGATCCGTCCCCCGCCGACCGTTCTCGGCCGTTGTACGACCGAATTCGGAAAAAGTAAACAAGAGAATCCGATCCAAAAGTCGATCTTTTTTCATGTCCTCCATAAAGGCGAAAACCGATTGGGAAAGTTGTTCCAAAAGTGCCCCGTGATTCAATTCTTGCCCGGCGTGGGTGTCGAATCCTCCGGGTTCCGCCCCTCCAAGTTCAACGTAATAAATCCGAATCCCGAGTTCGGCACGAATCAAACTCGCCACGGTTTGAATTCGTTTGGCTAAAAGCAAATCAGGATAGATGGCCGCATTTTTCACTTCGGAAATCACGGCATTGATTTTCCCGACCGTTTCACAGGCGGCACGCTTTGATTGACGAACAATCTCCAAAAATGACGCCGCATCATCCGGTTCGGAGTTCTTCGTTCCGAGAGTACAGAAATCCGGGCCTTGCAGGAATTCCATTCGATCCTTGATTTCGCCGATTCCGCGAAAGCCGGGGACGATGCAGGTCCTGCCCCGAAGCGACATCGGTTGCTGTGTATCACCGATAAAGACCGCCGGTACGTTCCGGGAATCCGGATCGTAATTTTCGTCCAGCAAACGTCCTATCCAGCCGGTTTTCTCTTGAAACGGTTGCAGTTTCGCTTCAAGCCAAATATTCATGGAATGGCCATGATCCTGGTTGGGACGAGGATAGCCCACGCCATGTATGACGCCAAGCGATCCTTCCTCCATAAGCTGCTTAAAAGGGGCCAATTGTTCGGGAAACGCGAATTCTTCGTCGATCACGCACAGGCTTTCCTTTTTCAGGTGAAGCGTCGGTCTCGATTTCACGTAAAAATCGTTGCGGTAGGGAACCACGGTGTTCAATCCGTCATTTCCTCCCGTTAATTGAAGTACGATCAAGATTCGATCGGAAGAATCGTGAGCGTGAGCATTCGGAGTTGTCCCCGCAAAACTCCGAACGGTATTGTAGTACGGT
>JAVBTU010000263.1:0-3151 GCA_031556015.1 Thermoguttaceae bacterium | reverse complement strand
CCGTTTCCAAACGATCACGCCGACCGAAACCGCGAGCGCCGGGAGCAGGAGCAGCCGGGCGACGTAGGAAAATTCCATCACGCGGTCGCCGAGCAGGTCCAAAAGCAGCAGCACCGCAATCGCAAACATCGCCGTCGCGGTCCCGTCGACGGCCGTGAAAACACGCAGCAGAACCCGTAATTGTCGCAGCTTGGTGGAGATCATAAACCCGGGTGCCCCGGTAGGCGGCTGAAGCTGGACAGCCCCCGCCGCAAACGAAATTAGTAATTGTACTGTCTCACTTATTCTGACCTTTTTCACGAATTCCGTTTGAATCCGCTACGAGGCTTCAGGCTTCAGGCTTCAGGCTTCAGATGTCGGCCCACCCTTGTTTTTCTGAAGTCTATAGCCTATAGCCTTGCCCACGAAAACGTATTTCGTAAGTCAGACTGTACAAGTAATTAGTAATTAGTAATTAAAATCACCCTCCTCCGACGAGTGTGACGATTTCGAGGCGGTCGCCGTCGGCGAGGCGGGTTTCGGCGTAGGAGCGAAACGACACCACTTCCTTGTTGCGTTCGACCGCGACGAACTTTCCGGCCAGGCCGAGCTGTTCGATCAACTCGGCCAACGTGTATTCGTCGGGAACGGTTCGGGCTTCGCCGTTAAGGGTGATGGTCATAGTCAGGCTTCAGGCTTCAGGCTTCAGGGAAAAAATCAAAACGACCTGAAGCCTATAGCCTCTCTAAAGTGACAGGAGATACTCGGTCAGATCGTCGATTTCCTGGTCGGTGAGCGTGTCGACGTCGCCGCTGACGTCGCCGTGTTTGCCGACCGCGATCACGTCACGCATCTTCACGTAGCGTCCGTCGTGCAGGTACGGTGCGGTCCGCCAACCTTCGATCAACGACGGCGTGTCGAACTCCGATTTGCGGTCGAACGACGCTTTCGTTCCGACATCGTGCAGTTTCATGTCCGTGAAGAGTGGCTCCGGATGGCATTCCGTACAATTGATCCGCTTGCTGTCGAACAATTCCTTGCCGCGTTTGGCTGCTTCACTCAGTTGCCCGTCGACCAAATACGGACTCGGCAGCGGCTGCATCGACTGCAAGTAAGCGTCGATTTCGTTGCACGTCTGCTCGTTCGGGACGGCGAAGAGAATGTAACGAAAACCGGTCCGAATCCCGATGGACGACGTTTTGCGGACCCCTTCCCACATCGCCGGCGGCGTCAAATGCGACTGGAGCAGGCTCTTGGCGTTCTTCGGGTTGCCGAGTCCGTCGTTGAGCAGGTCCCAGTTCAACGCGTCGACCCGGGCGTCCGGATGACAACTGGCGCAGCTTTGCCAGGATTGGAAGCAGAGCGACGCGTCGTTCCAATACGCTTCCCCTTTACGAATCACGGACATTTCCTGTTCCGGTCCGAGCGGAATCGTAGTCACTTTCGGCAGCGCCGCGGAGAAGTCAACCTTTTTCACGTCGTCGCTGAAATACATGCCGACGTAAACCTTATCGCCGACGACCGCGAGTCCCCGGGGAGCTTTGCCGTCGAGTTTGATGCGTTTTTTCAAACCGACGAGAAACGCCAAATCGTTCGGCACGTCGGAAACCGTTGCCGAGGAATATTTGCCTCGATCGTCGTAAGTCCCGGCCGCTTTCGCTTCTTCCTGCGTTTTCGGGAGCGAGAGGAGTTTTTTCATCATTCCTTCGGCGTCGACGACGCAAAGCTCGTGGGTTCCCGAAACGGTGATGTAAAGCTGTTTTCCGTCGGCGGACGTCGCGATTCCCCACGGATTGGCCGCTCCCAGGTCGACATCGTCGATCAGGACCGTGTTGATATATTGTTTCGTCTGCGCGTCGATGATGCTGAATCCGTTCGTATTCATCCAGCCGCGTTCGATTTGCGTCGTCGGCATTTGATACCGTGCGAGGATCTCGGTGAGATAAACGTACTTTCCGTCGGGCGAGATGCAGATTCCGTGCAACGAGGAGCTGCCGTTGGGGAGCCGGATGTTTTCGGCGGCTCCGGTCGCGACGTCGATCGTCGTCACTTCACTGGCCACGTCGAACGAATCGGCGGGATCGTTCGGTAGAAAATTGATCACGAACACGGTTTTCCCATCCGGTGTGATCACACTGCCGCGCGGTTCCCGAATCGCTTGGACGGTTTTGGTTTTCGTGAAATCGGGCAGTTCGTAAAACGAGACCGAATCCTTGTATCGGCTGCACACGACGAGCGTTTTCCCGTCCGGCGTCAAAGAAAGGCCGCATGGGGTGTGATCGGCGGGAACATTTTTCTCGATTTCGCCGCTGGCGAGATTGAGGACCTGGAGCATCCCCTTTTCCGCCCCGGTCGCAAGGTAGAGCAGTTTTTCATCGTTGCTCAAAACCATGGAGTTCGGCGAGAACCCGACCGGAATCGTCTGGGCAACCTTATCGTCCGCGGTGCTGAGAACGGAAATTTCGTTCGATTCATGGTCGAGGACGTAAACCTTGCTTCCATCCTTCGTCGCGGCGAGCTGGTAAGGAGACTTGTAAGTTTGGGCAGTCGCGGTATTTAGGAGAATGGCGAGGGCGAAGCCGAGAACGGTCATCAATCGTAACATCGTCTTTATGCGGGTTGAGAGTGATACGGGCAGTCGATCGCGGTCGACGGAAATACATTCAGATTCTCTGCATTATCGAAATTTCCCCGGGCGATTTCAAGAGGGCGAATAAAAAAACGCCGCTCGAGGGTACTCGCAAATTTTCCGAGGGGCTAACGTGCAGTTTTCCGGTAATCATTCCACGGCTCGCCGTAATTGTACTTACGAAATCCGTTTTCTGGTGCAAGGCTATAGGCTATAGGCTTCAGGTTTCTGATGTCGGCCCATCCCTTGTTATTCTGAAGCCTGAAGCCTGAAGCCTTGCTGCGGATTCAACGCGGAATTCGTAAGTGAGACCGTACAATTATTTTCTCGCATACAATGCCGCGAAAACGGTGTTCTTGTGAAGAATGTCCCATTCGCCGAAACCGACCTGCCCGAACATCCGTGTGAGAAAGGCAAGCGTTTCCGGCGAATCGCTCCGGTCGATGTTCATGAACACCTCCCGCTGAAAATCGCGGTCGCGGAACTCGGCCAGATAATCGGCGTACCGTTCTTTTTGCACGGTTTCCATAATGTCGTTTTCAT
>JAVBTU010000409.1:0-5551 GCA_031556015.1 Thermoguttaceae bacterium | reverse complement strand
TCGTCGTCGCCAGCGAAGAGCCGCCCGCTCCGAGGAGAAGGACTTGCGACTGCGGATGGTCGAGCCACCAGTTCGGCGGCACAAACGCCTGGAGCGACTTGCCGCTGGAAATCGGATCTTTCGCGTGTCCCCAGAGCGTGGTGCCACGTTTGGAAATGGAGCTGATTTCGCCGAGCAGTTCCGCATACGGGTCCAGGGCGTCAAACAGATCCCGTGCCGCCGCGAGCAGGTCGAGCTTGTGCGTCGTCACCAGCGTCCCGAGTGAAAGCGGATCGTTTTTAAGAAACTCAACCGCCTGCCGGTAATCTTCGGCGGGAGCATGAATACCGATGTCGATTCCCTTGATCACGGCGTCCAGCCCCAGCACCTTCGCCCAACGGGGAAAGACTTTCATGATCGAGGACTGACCGGTCGTCACACCGATGAAGTACATCGTGTTTTCGGTTGCGCGGAGAGGAAGTGAGATCATAACAAATGAGAAATGAGAAATGAGAAATGAGAAATGAGAAATGGAAAAAGCCGAACCGATACTCCCTTTTCCACTTTTCCCCTTTTCCCCTTCCACCCTTTTCCGTTTATTCATACGTCAACAGACATTTAATCACGCCGCCCGTTTTGGTTGCTTCGAGGGCTTCGTTAATTTTCTCGAAAGGGAAGGTGTGTGTCACGAAATCGTCGGCTTTGAGTTTGCCGTCGCGGATCCACTGACACAGGGGGTCCTGGGCTTCCCGTTCACGGAAGCGGGTCGGCCACTGGTGGACGAACAGGTTGAAGTTGTACGGGCCGAGGCTTTTATTCAGCGGTATCACATCCTCCGAGAGTACGCCGTAAATGCAGACGGAACCGCCGAGCTTGACGAGGGGCAGCACCTGGTCGACCACGGTCGGAATTCCGACGGCGTCGATCACGGCATCCAGCGGGCCGCGGGCGTTTTTCAGACCGGGCACGTCTTCCGGAACATAAACGGCATCGGCGCCCATCGCGAGGATTTTCGCGTGACGCCCCTTGTTCGGTTCGACGACGCCGATCCATTTCATGCCGAGCAGCCGGGCGAATTTCACGAAACTCAATCCGACCGGCCCGGCGCCGAAGATCAAAATTTCGTCGCCGGATTTCAAATGAAAGTCGCCGAAGCCCGCGTATACCTCGCGCCAAGTACACAGTAGCGCCGCTTCCGGGAGGGGAATGTCCTTGTCGACCGTCCGCTGAATTTCGCACGATTCGAACCAGCCGTGGGCGTCATCGGCGACACCATCGGCGACCATCGCGTCGTGATCGTGGATCAGCACGTATTCGCAAAAGCCGCCCCAGCCGCTGTGGACGCTCGGATCGCCGAAATCGCCGAGCATCCCGCCGATCGCATGGTCGCCGACCTTGAAATTGCGGACCTTGGCGCCAATTTCCTCGACGACGCCGACCCCTTCGTGTCCGAGGACCAACGGATACTTGTCGACGCCGGGGAAATGCCCCTGGATCAGCTTGCGGTCCGTCGCGTTGCACAGGGCGGCGACCTTGTTCTTCACCAGCGCCTGGTACGGCCCCGGCTTCGGCTTGGCGACTTCGATGATTTCAACCTTGTTAGGCGTGGTTACGGCGATGGTTTTCATAGGAAGGGAAAAGGGCGGAAGGGGAAAAGGGGAAAAGGGGAAAAGGGATTTAGTTCGCTGACGCGTCCGTCCTCATTTGTTATTTGTTATTTAAACGCTCGCTTACGCTTCCCGCTCTGTTTTTTTACACCAATGCCATTTCGGTGAACAGGTCTTTGAGCGACCAGTAGGCTTGGTCGAAGAGCGGTTTCGTTTTGGCGTATTGCTTTTGGTTCTCCGGATTCGGTTCGAGGGTCTCTTCGATCCGGATGAAGCGGTCGATGCAGTCGAAATTCTCGAACAAACCGACGCCGACACCACCGACGACGGCGGCGCCCATCGAGGTCGCTTCTTCGAGGAAATTCGGTCTTTGAATTTTCACGTCGTAAATATCGGCCATCATTTGGAGCCACGTTCGCGACTTGGCACCGCCGCCGATGATCGTCATGGTCTCCATCGGGACATGTTCCCGAAAAATGTCGACGATCATCCCGAGATTGTACGTGACGCCTTCCATGACGCTCCGGACGATGTCGGCCCGCTTGGAAGCCAGTGTCAGACCGATAAAAGCGCCCCGGGCGTCGGGATTCCATCGCGGCGACCGTTCTCCGAGCAGATACGGGAGGAAAACGATCCCGTTGGCACCAGGCGGAGACTGGAGCAGTAGGTCGTTCATCAAATCGTACACGTTTCGACCGGTCCGTTCGGCGTCGGCGATTTCGGCGGTACAGATCTGCTCCTTGAGCCAATGATAAGCGGATCCGGCGGTCTGCACGGAGCCGGACGGATGCAGGTATCCCGGCACGACGTGCGCCCAGTTCATCGTGCGCATTTGCGGATCGACGATCGGTTCCTTGACCGTCAGCGCGACCCAACTGCTGGAGCCGAGGTAATTGTACGCCGTGCCCGGCTTGACGCAGCCGACGCCGACGCCCGCACAACTCCCGTCGCCGCCGCCGACGCAGACGGGCGTTCCTTTTTTCAAACCGGTCGCCCGGGCCGCTTCGCTTGTGATCTCGCCGAGAACGTGAGTCGACTCGAACGCGTCCGGGAAAAGCGACCGGTCCAGGCCCGCGGCGTCAAGAATGACGTCGGACCAACTCCTCGTGTTGATGTCGAACGCGTTGGTGCTCGACGCGTCGGAATAGTCGGTCCCGAACCGGCCCGTGAGACGGTAATTGATGTAATCCTTGGCGCAGAGCGTCAAAGCCGTTTGCCGGAATACTTCCGGTTCGTTGTTTTTGACCCAGAGGAGTTTTTCCATTCCGTACACGGCGGCGATCCGGTGTCCGACGATTTTGTACGCGTCTTCCATCGAGATTTTCGCGAGGATTCCGGCGGCCTCTTTTTCGCTCCGCTGATCGCAATAAATGATCGACGGCCGCAGCGCGACGCCATTTTTATCGACGCAGGTACAGCCCATCATCTGGCCGCTCAGTGCGACGACGGCGATGTCCGCGGCGTCAACTTTCGCATGGGCCAGGAGCCGCCGCCCGGAATCGCACACGGCGTTCCACCAGTCCCCGGGATCCTGTTCCGCCCAGGTTTTGTTGAAGTACCGCGTTTCATAGGACACCGTCTCGTTGGCGACCAACTTTCCGTCTTCGGAAAAGAGCGTCGCTTTATTGCCGGAAGTGCCGAGATCGTGGGCGAGGACGTATTTCATACGGAAAGGGGAAAAGGGGAAAAGGGTAGAAGGGTAGAAGGGTAGAAGGGTAGAAGGGTAGAAGGGGAAGACGTTCGCTTTCGTTTTTCTTGTTTCTTATTTCAAAACGCTCGCTTACGCTTCCCGCTCTGTTTTATTTTTTGTTGTTTGTTTTTATTTCGCCAGCTCCAGCGACGTGATCGTGAAGGGGGCGTCGTGTTGCGTGTTGACTTTGTCGGGGCCGGTTACGCAGTCGAAACAGGTTACGACCAGCTTGCCGTTCCAGACGATCGGTTCGCCGGGCTGGTCGAGTTCGCCGTTGGCACCGTCGCTGTCCGGGGACTGCGCGATTCGATAAACGCACGAATCCGGCTTGACCACGGCGATCGCGTTTTCCGAAAAGTCGGCGATGTACAGATTTCCGGCGTCGTCGAAGCAGATTCCGTCGGTCGTCCGGAGATTCTTCAAATCCTTCGCCCAGGTTTCGCAGGTGAGCACTTTGTTTTTCGTTCCGAACTTGACCCGGAGAATCGCCCCGTCGCCGAAATTGCCGAGGTACATTTCGCCGTTTTTATCGAACGCGATTCCGTCCAGTCCAGATTGGCAGTCCTTGTTGTACGTCAGCACGGACAACAGCAGGTTCGGGTCTCTTTTCGTGTTCGTGATTCTCACGGTTTGCCGGGCTTTCGGATCGAAGCAGTACACGCCGCTGACGAGCAGGTTGCTCGGATCTTTCACGCGGGTCATGAGGCTGTTGGTCACGTAAAGTTTTCCGCCGTGATACCGCACGCCGTTGGGATGTTCGATTCCGTCGGCGATCACGCGGGTTTTGACTTTGGCGTCATCTCCCATTCCTTCGACCTTGCATTCGAGGAGCCGCCCCCGGAATTGGCCTTGCGGGGTTCCTTTCCAGCCCTGGTTGTCGCAGATGTACAGTTCCCCTTCCGGTCCGAACGCGATTCCCATCGGACAGGCGACGCCGGTTTCCTTGAGCGTCGGGACGTTGAACCATTTTTGCACGTTGCCACCCGCGTCGATCTTGAGGATGCAGGCGGGTTTCGTCTGGTCGGCGTAATTCGGACACGCGACGATGAGATTGCCGTCGGCGTCGATTTCCATGCCGTCCGGCGTCGGACAGTAATCCGGCAGCGTTACGAAAAGTTTCGGCGTCTGCATCGGCGGGGCGTCCGCCGCGTATAGAACCGAAGTGGAGACCAAGAGACCGAGAATCAGAAAATATCGTTGCATGGGGGCGAGACTAAGTATAGGGGAGTAAGGTTTTTGTGAACGAACTTCATCAGACTTTCGCCAGATAACGCCAGATAATATGTGTCAAGTTATGATTAGCGCATCAATGCTGTCATTCTGAGGTACTCCGAAGAATCTGGTTTCAGGCCGTGCCCACACAGCCGTGTGTGTTGGCAGGATACACCAGATTCTTCGTTGCGCGAGTACGCTTCACTCAGAATGACAACGTTGAGCAGCGTATTTCTGATGATTCCCTCCACTTTACCGAAATCCTTTGCGGAAATCAACGGCTCGGCCCAATCAATTCGAACCGAACAGTTTCTTTTCGATCACGGCGAGGCAGCGGTCGTTTTGCTCGTCGGTTCCGACGCTGATGCGCAAACCCTCGCTCCAGCCGGGATAATTCATGTACCGGACCAGGAATCCGTTTTCTTTGATGTGCTCGTAAAGCGGCTTGAGCGGCATATCGTCCCGGGTGTTCCATGTGAAATTCGCATGTGAATCGACGACGTTGAACCCCAACTGCCGCATCCGGTCCGTGAGCCGGTCCCGGGTTGCAAGGATTTTCCCGCGGTTTTCATGACGCCACTCCTGGTCGTTGATCGCGGCGGTCGCGGCAGCGATCGAAACGGCGTCGCAGTTGTACGAATCCTTGACTTTCGTGAGCTGCTCGATGATGTGCGGCTGCGCGACGAGAAAACCGAAACGCAAGCCGGCCAAGGCGTACGATTTGCTGAGTGTTCGGCAGACGATGATTTTTTCGCACTGCTCGACCAATTTCAGGCAATTCGTTTCCGCGAAATCGGCGTATGCTTCATCGACGACCAGCGGGCAGTTCAGCTTTTGGGCGATTTTCAAGATCTCTTCCGGTGGGATCATCGTCCCGGACGGCGAATTCGGGTTCGGCAAAAACGCGAGTCGGAGTCGATCGCTTTTGGTGTGATGTTCCCGCGCGGAAGGGGCCGCCGCCGGATTGTCCGTGAACCGGTGCGAAAGCGTCCAATCCGGTTGGAAATGGACCAGATCGGCGTACGCCCCCTGAATCTCGGCGAGGGTTTTGTAAAGGATGTAA
>JAVBTU010000541.1:0-4008 GCA_031556015.1 Thermoguttaceae bacterium | reverse complement strand
CTTTGGATCGCGGCGGGTTGTCCACCGCGCAAGTTCTGGAATTACAGGGACTTGAAGAATCCGCAGAAATCCTCGACGGCCGGTATTCCCAGTCCGGTGAAATCCGTTAAGGTGTCACACGTCGAGCGGAAGTCCGCTCGTCCCGTCACAAAATAACACCATCGGAGAAACATGAAATGGCCAATCTCTACCGTAAACCGATTACTGTAACCGATCCGAAAACCGGTCAAAAGAAAACCGTCGACTCGAAAAAATGGTATGGGCGTTACGTCGATGCCGACGGCACCGAACGCCGCGTCGTGCTGGCCGGGGACAAGAAGATCGCCCAGCGAAAGCTCGACGAACTCGTCCTGGCCGCCGAACAGGGACGGCTCGGCGACCCGGTCGCGCAGGCGTCAAAAACACCTGTTTGGAAGCATCGTGCCGACTTCGAGGACCACCTCAATGCGAAGAATAACACCACTTTGCATATTCGCCAGACCGTTCGACAGATCGACCATTTTCTTGAGACCATGCGGGTTCAGGAACTCGCGAAAATCAAAGCGGCGTCGGTCGAATCGTTTATCGCCAAGTTGCGTAAGGAGCAGAATCTTTCGCTCGAAACGTGCAACCATTATATTCGTTCGCTCAAATCGTTCTGCAACTGGCTCGTGAAGACGAATCGCATGATCAAAAGTCCGCTTTTGACGATCACGAAATTCAATGCCGACACCGACCGGCGTCATGCGAGGCGACCGCTTGATGCCGAGGAGTTTCGACGGCTCATCGATGTTGCGGAAAACGGAGTTGCGGTCGAGAGCATTTCGGGACCTGACCGGGTGATGTTTTATATTCTGGCGGCATGGACCGGGTTTCGTAAAGGGGAACTCGGCAGTATCACGCTTCGGAGTTTTTCGCTCGATGCCGATTACCCGACGCTCCGGATCGCGGCGGGCTATTCAAAACGACGCCGCGAAGATGTCCTGTATCTTCATCCGGACGTGGTGACAAAACTTCGTGCCTGGCTAAAAAGGAAAGTGCCGAGCGGCGACGAAATTCTTTTTCCGGTTTCGGCGAAAACCTGTGGCGTCGAACGCAAAACGGCGGACATGATGAAGCACGACCTCGAAATCGCCCGTGCCGAATGGATTTCTGAAGCGGAAACGCCGGACGAAAGAGAAAAGCGGGAGCGGAGCGATTTTTTGAAATACGTCGACTCCGGCGGCCGTTATGCCGATTTCCACGGGCTGCGGCACACATTCGTCACGAACCTCGCCAAGTCGAACGTGTCCCCCAAGACCGCCCAAACGTTGGCGCGACATTCCGATATCAACCTCACCATGAAAATCTACACACACGTCGCCCCGGAGGAACAGGCTTCCGCGATCAATGCGCTGCCGGGGTTGAAATGATTTTTACCGTTGGAATACAGCCCCTGAAATAGGGGCTGTTTGCGGTTCTTGGTCGCGACTCGAAGCCACTCACAACCGAAAGACAGAAATCATTTGCATCTCATTCTTCGGGGATAATAGCGCAATAATCAAGCGATTTAGTATCTCCGGTCGCGATTTCCGCCGCCACCGCCAAATCTACGACCGCCGCCGCCTCCACCGGAGCGTTCTTCACGCGGTCGGGCTTCATTGACGACCAAAGTGCGATCGCCGAGGTCAAGACCGTTGATTGCTTTGATCGCGTCTTCCGCTTCCTCGCGGTTTGACATTTCGACGAATGCGAATCCTTTGGATCGACCTGTTTCGCGGTCGACGACTATTTCGACCTTGTCAACATTACCGTGTTTACCGAATTCCTGACGAAGATCTTCTTCCTTGGTTCGGTACGAGAGATTTCCAACATAGAGTTTCATGATAATCCTACTACAGCCGTCGAGAAAACAAACGGAATCCCTCTCTAACGGCGAAAGAAGAAGCTCCAGATACCGATAAAAGGAGGTATCACCCAAAACGAGACGATCACCCGAAAGGGGAGCCCGAAACGGAAAAAGACGGACACGATAATAGCATGGGACCATGAAACCACCGCCCGAACAATCCTTTACCTGTCACGGTCAAGCCCGCAGGCAAGGATCGACTGATCATTTCGCGCATTAGATACGGAATTGTCAGCGATGTCAAGGACGGGAAAACCGGAACGGTCCGCTTTTTCCGCGACATACCGGCTTAGCGGTTTGCTCAAACTCATTCCGGTTTAGCTGAACCGGAGTTTCATTGCCAGTGTTTCCACAAACGAACGACAGGATTGGGTTTTGAATAAAATTTACTTGCCGATTCCGGGAAAGCCCCACCCTCCTCTTGCCCGTCAATTTTACAGACTGGACGTTTATCAGCTCTTCGATAAAATGGTGACGTGTCTTTCGTTCTATTTTTGTTCCACGTCTTTCACGGAGTTCATTATGCCTTCCCTCAATCCGTATCTTTCGTTTAACGGCAACTGCGAAGCCGCGTTCAGCCTCTACCGTTCGATTTTCGGCGGCGAACTGATGCTCTATCGTTTCAAAGACGCCCCGGCCGAGGGGGCCGGTTCATTTCCCGTCGCGGAACACGAAAAGGAACGTGTGATGCACTGCTCCATCACGATCGGATCGACGATTCTCATGGGCTCCGACACCTCGGTCAGTTGCGGCCAGACGGTGACGTCCGGCGACAACATCACGATCAACATTTCACCCGACAACGAATCGGAGGCCGGGAGAATTTTCACGGCGCTTGCCGAAGGCGGCAAAATCATCATGCCTCTTGAAAAGACGTTTTGGGCCGAACTGTTCGGTATGTGTATCGACAAATTCGGCATTCCGTGGATGGTGAACTACGGTCCTTGTGACGCCAACTGCGAGAAGTAGACGACGATGAAACGGCTGATCGATTATTTGATGTCGCAGGTCCGGAAATTCACTGCCGTCGATTTCGCGTTTTTTAAATTGGCTCTTTTGAGCGCGGGAATCTTACTCGGTAGCTATTTCGCTTCGTTTTTTCAGGGAATCATCACGGTGGTCTGGTTTGTTTTCGTCGTTTCCTACGCTGCCGTGATTTACGCGACATTCCGAAAACGATGAAGCGATTTGTGGTGTCTCGCCAAGGAGAGATTGATGATACGCCGTCGTATCTGTTTTTTCGGCTATGTTCAAGGCGTCGGATTCCGTTACATCACCTGTTCCGTCGCTCGCGGATTCTGCGTGAACGGATACGTTCGCAACCGCCCCGATGGAAGCGTCGAACTGGTCGTCGAAGGCGAATCCAAGGAAATCCAACGATTTCTCGATTCGCTCTGCGACTTGATGAGCAGCCATATCGAACGAACCGAAATCCTTGAAGAACCATCGACAGGCGAATTTACAGAATTCGGAATTCGGTGAAAAAGAAGCACCGTTCGAAATGAAATCTGCCAGGAAGAAAACAAATTACGGTAGCAAAACCGTGCATGCGACGTCCGAGAAAGGCGCAGAATCCGGCAAGATAACGCGAGCGATCTTGGGCATTTATACCCTCCCAGCCCGGAGGCTTGCTCGTTCGCCGTACAAGCCCTTTTCGGATGAAAACGTGTGGCAATCAACACACTGTCGGGCAGGCACAAACCACATTATCGGCCCTTGACCGCCAAAACATTGGAATAGCAGCCTTTTACATCTTTTTTGACATCCAAAATCGCAAATCCGATTTCTTCCACCCAGGAATTGATCAACGCGGCATCCCAGGTCACCATTTCCAATGGCTTGTCATTAAAGTCTTTGAAAAGGTAGTTCGTCATCTCCAACGCCACATGTCCCGTTTGATTGGTGAACGCGAAGTAGCCGTTTTCCGGCAGGAACTCATAAATCAACCGCATGGATGTTTTAATCATCTTCGCGTCGTTGAACCAGTCGTAAAAACCTGACGCGACGAAAATGTCCGGTGTGGTATCGAATACGAAATCGTTCTTTTCCAGCGCGTTGCCGACCTTGTACGTCAGGTTCAGTCCTTGGGCGTCGGCCCTTTTCTTCGCTTCTTCGAGCCACCTTGCGTCAATGTCCCTGAT
>JAVBTU010000438.1:0-5273 GCA_031556015.1 Thermoguttaceae bacterium | reverse complement strand
CCCCCCCCCCCCCCCCCCCCCCCCCCCCCCCCCCCCCCCAAGACAGGCGGTTTTACGCTTGTTGAACTCCTCGTCGTGATCGCGATCATTGGAATTTTGATCGCGCTTCTTTTGCCCGCCGTTCAGGCGGCCCGCGAAGCTGCCCGGAGAATGCAATGCTCCAACCACGTCAAGCAACTCAGCTTGGCGCTGCACAATTTCCATGATGCCCACAACCGCTTCCCCAATAACTGGGACGACGCGATCTGGATGGGAATGCAGCCGGCCGGCGGCCCGCCGAGGAGTGACATTTTCGGTGGAGAACCGGGAACGCGTCACCATGGCGTCGATCAGTACAGTTATTTGGTTTGTCTTTTACCATTCATTGAACAAGGGGCTTTGTTTGATCGCCTGAAGGGGTATTGTGACTCGGCGGATTACGGAAATATGCCGGACTGGGCGGCCCAGATTCCGCAGCCGGGTCCGGACGACACGAGGACGATGCCTGACGGACAAATCACGCCCTTTGCAACCGCCGTTTCCTATTTCAACTGCCCGTCCGACGGTAACGCGACGAAAAGCACGGTGGGAGGACGTCAAGGGAGTACCAACTATCACATGTGCCGAGGCGACTGGATGATCGGCGATCACTGGGGCGGACGGACCGCGGAAAACGGTAACCCGCGCGGTATCGGAGTCGCCGGACGTTGTGCGACGACCTCGATCGCCTATGCGTCGGACGGTACGAGCAATACGATTTTCGCTTCGGAATCGCTGGTGGACCCCTCCGGTGCCGGTTCTATGCGATACATCATCGGTATCGCCAGAAACGTCCCGATTCATGGTAGTCCCGCAATCGAGTGCATGAATGTGCGGGGTGCGCAGGGTGCATTCCAGCCAGGTACGGATACGCTCGGGTGGAAAGGCGCCTCGTGGGGCAATGGCCGATCCCATTTCACCGGTTTCATGTGCGCTTTGCCGCCGAACTCCCCGTCCTGTGCCGCCGGCGTCGGTGCCGCAAACGAGTGGTGGACGACGGCCTGTATGGCGATTTCCGCGACCAGTAACCACACCGGCGGCGTCAACGTCGGACTGTGCGACGGCAGTGTTCGTTTCGTTTCCGACACGATCAATACCGGCGACTTGACCTGTCGTCTCGGCGAAACGCCGGACAACAAACAAGGTGGAACGGGCGACCGTGGTGGTTTTGGCCACCAATGGAGAGGTCCGTCGACCGCCGGCATTTGGGGTGCCATGGCCACCCCGAATTGCGGCGAGTCCGTGGCGTTGCCGTAAGTGAAAAACATGTGAGAAGTGGAGAGTCGAAAACGGGGAGAAAGGTCGATTGATCCTTTTCTCCCCGCCTCACGCTTTCCACTTTGCACACCCACTTTTTCTAACAACATCTGGAGAGCCCCATTTATGAATAAAAGCACGATTCTATTGGCGTTCATCGCCGCTGTTTCCCTATTCGCGTTCGGTTGCGGCGATAAGAAACTCAAAACCTATCCGGTTTCCGGTGTCGTCACCTACAACGGTACGCCGGTGGATGGAGCGACTATTGTTTTTGCTCCCACCAAAGAGGGGGTCGGTGACGCCGCCTCGGCGAAAACCGATGCGAAAGGCGAATACAAGCTGACAACGGCTAACGGAAGAGACGGCGCCGGGACGACACCCGGTGAATACTCCGTGATCATTAAAAAGGTCTCTTTTGTTGAAACCGGCAAGACCACGACCGACCCTTCTTCCGGGAAAACGTCCCCGGTTATGCAGCAACAATCCGGGTTGCCGGACAAGTACGGGTCCTATGGTTCGCCGCAGTTCAAAGAAACCGTGGAAGCCAAGAAAAACGTCTTTAATTTTGATCTTACGGATTAAGACGAGTGATGCATCCATCGATAAGCTCTCGTTAGCGCCGGGGCCTGCCCCGGGCTAAGCTGCGAGGGCGGCTGCGT
The DNA here is from genome assembly GCA_031556015.1 of Thermoguttaceae bacterium. Classification (GTDB taxonomy): domain Bacteria; phylum Planctomycetota; class Planctomycetia; order Pirellulales; family Thermoguttaceae; genus JAVBSX01. The sequence continues at coordinate 3,339 of JAVBTU010000438.1, read as the reverse complement.
TACCCATAGCAAACGCGGGGCAAGCCCCGCCGCTATACTACAAACGGTTTGAAAAAGCCCTTTTTCACGCTGAGCAAATCGTTGTCATTCTGAACGAAGTGTACTCACGTAGTGAAGAATCTGGTGTATCCGGCCAACACGCACTGCATCACTGCGCTGCTTGAAACCAGATTCTTCGGAGTACCTCAGAATGACATCGCTTTCGCCGAAACGGGGAATTTCTCACCGTTTACAGCATAACGAAGCCGTGAAACGCCGGTCTCCTCTGGGGGAAACGACTCCAAAATCGTCCGGCAATTGACCGCTTTTTCCACCAAATCTTGCGGAACGTAGAAGTAATGGTTCGACGCTTCGTAGCCGATTCGGGAATCGTCTCGTGCGATCCGAAAGAGTTCTTTCGCGGCGACAAGTTCCTCTTGGACGATTCTCCGTAGTTTTTCCCGGTCCTCCGACCGCGGATCGGCCGCGATTTTGTCCCGTAAGAGTATGAACCGAATCTGTCGCGCGACGCTCGCGAAATGAATCGCTCCCGTTTGGGCGAAACGAAGCTCGGCGATCGCATCCGCTTTCCTGTCCTCGGGAACGCGCGAAATCGCTTCTCGAAGTTCGACGATGCCGCGATTCCAGCCGTCGGCGATTTTGTCCATTTGCGACGCGAAAATCTCCGGCGGATATTGGCCGCACCAACCCGCAACGCCGTCGTAAGGGATCCCGACCATCGTCGGAGCGTATCCGGTCGGTTTCGGGTAAAACGGATTCGCCGGTCCCACTTGCGTCGGCGTCGTATAAATTCCGTTGCCGTAAGGATACTCCGTGAACGCGTCGCTGAACGACTTCCACGCCTTCCGGGCCGACGTTTTTCCTTCGGCACCATACCGCGCTTCGGCGACGGCGTCGAGAATTTCGTCGGGCGTCGACTGGGGCTTCACGGCGAAACGGTACGCGATTTCCAAATTCGGCGACGGGTATCCGCCGAGCGACCAACCGAGTTGCATTCCGGAAATTCCGGCTTCGGAGAGATTTTTGCAATGTCGGGCCGTCAATTCGAGAACCGGCATGTAGGGGACCGCCGCGAACTCCCACGAGTTGTTCAGTTGCACTTTCGCAACGGTTTCCAGCCCGTGCTCTTTCGCGGCTTTCCAGTGCGCAATCGCTCGCGGCCCCGGTCCGACGGCGGAAATCGAGTATTCACCGATCACGCTCGCGACACCACCTCGCTCGATCGGCAACGCCCATTCGCTGACCGACATGAACAGGACGTCCTGCGGCAACGCTTGGATGATTTCCGTCGCATCGCCGTGTCCGCGCCAACCCCAATCCCATACGATCACTTTCGCCGTAGGGGCGCTTTTGTGAACGCCCCGCTCGATCGCTTCGTGAAGTTCGGCAATGAGCTTCACGTCGGTCTTGTCCTTGCAGTTCGGACACGCTTGCCAACCGCCGTGTGAAACACAGCAGGTCAAATTTTCCGAACCGCTGATCGTGAAGACGCCGCCCAAGTCCGGGACTTCATGAAATAGATATTCGAGCGACCGTTCGAGCCAACGGAGCGTTTTACCGTCCGGATCGCTCGTACACATCGCCGCGAAATCCCCTTGCCGAACCCCTTGGACGTCCGGATGTTTCTCGAAGAACGCGAGCGGCATCGAACGGGGTTCGTTCAGATAAAGATAGATTTTCAGCCCGTACTTTCCGGCACGCTCGGACAGCTTGCGGAGATTGGCGATTCGGGTTTCGTGATCCTTGCCAAGCTCCGGGAACTCTTCGCCGCCGGGAACGAGTTGATGCAGGACGATGTGCATCCAAATTCCGTCGACGCCGACCTGCGACAACCGTTGAAGATAACCGTCCGGAAACGAGTCGAGCCGGTCGTCCATCAACGGATCGCCGAAAAGCGCGAAGTAGGAATACGCGTACCGCGGCGTCAGTTTCGGCTTGCCGAGCGGAAAACCGGGCCGGTCCGACGGCGCCGAAAGATTGCGGATGAACCGAAAACGCGGCTCGCCCGGATGATGCAATTCCTCGCCGAAATCTTCGCGGATCCAAGTCTTGATTTTCGCGGCTTTACGTCGCATTTCTCCGGTCGGCTCTTCGTAAAGAAGCTCGTCGCAACGCGGCTTGACGTTGCCGAGTTTGACGAACAGGAAATCGTCTTCCCGCAGCGCGAAGGCGAGTTCGTCTTCGGTAAGGTCGAGCAATTCCAAAATTTGCGAATACGGGAGCAAATGCCAGTTGCGGCGCAAGACCGTGATATATCCCCGCTGCTTCATCTCCGGCGGAATTTCCGGTTGCGGGGGCAAGCCCATCGATTCGGCGATCGTTTGAACGTGCTGCGTTTCGGTTTTCAAAACGGCGGCGAGCTTTTCAATCGGAACGAGCGTCCAGTTTCGAAAAACGAACGCATGAAGCCGCGACGGGAAATGCTCGTCGACGATCGCCGGGGGATGCGAGCCGAGCGGAAGCTCCGCGACGGCGTTTTTTTCCATCGACAAAAATAGCACCAGGAGAGAGACGATCAGGGATATTCGTTTCATTTTACATTTCAGGTTATTGACGCATCAAATTCAACATTTTCCGGTCGAGTTTATGGCCGTGGAAGTCTTCGTATTCGACGTCGGTCCGCTCGCTGTCGAGGATTCCGAACGAGCCGCGGAAATTCCACATCGCATATCCCCAACCCGCTTCGTTCCAATTCGCGATCGAGTCGCCGAGCCAACGAATCGCGACGTCGTGCGGCGTCTTGTTGAAGGAACCGAATTCGCCGATCATCACGCCGGAGCCGGCTTTTTCCAGTTCCATCCACGGCTCGATCATCGTCCGTTTAAGCCAATCACGATCCCGGACCGTTCCGCCGGTCAACTTCGCACCCGCCGCCGAGTCCTCGTATTTCAGTTGCGACGATTTCTGCCCCCAGCCGGTGATCGCTTCGACGGCGATTTCCTTGCCGGTTTTTTCGCTCGTCAGACCGATTTCCGACAGGGCGACCCAATCCCCCTCGGCGGTGAAAACGGCGACGCTTTTCGTTCCGGCGGGAATCGTCACCACGTAGTCGCGGTCGTAGATGTTTTGATAGTTGTTCCACTGTTGCTGAAAGACGGATTTTTTCCACTCCCCTTCGCCGGGACCGGGCTCGAAAAGATGTTCGTAAATCGTCTTGCCGTCCGCCTGGACGACCAGCTTGCTCCGGGAAGACACCGTCCCGACGTGCAGCCGTAATTTCGTTGCGCCGTTGAACGGACCTTCGATCGTGAGCGGTTTTCGCGACTCTTCGGGCAGTTCCGCTTTCGAGGCGGACGGGAGCAGGCCGTTGATCGACACCATCGGCCAGGTCGGGACCGG
>JAVBTU010000536.1:0-8716 GCA_031556015.1 Thermoguttaceae bacterium | reverse complement strand
TTATGATCGTCGTCGCGATCCGCAACCGGCACGAACCGCGCGGCGAAAACGGTTGGATCGAATTCATCCACGTTCTGCCGTTTGCGATTTGGACAATCATCCCGAATGTGGTCCACTTGATCCTTTTGGCGCGACGTCCCGTCTCGGCAAGTGCGGAGGTGATCGTCTTCGCGGCGTGGTGGTACTTCGTTTTCCAGTGGAACATGAATGATCCGCGATACTGTTGGACCCGCGTGCTCGGCTCGTTCGCCGTGTGTATTCCGATCATGGTTTGGGCGAAAGGGCTGTCGATTTGAAACGGATTCGATGGAACCGGTAAAACATGAAATATGACCGGATTCGCACGATTTTTTCGATTGTGCGATCTTAGGGATTTTCATCTCGCCCTCTTTCCGCCGAGGAATCGCCTCGATAAAATGGGGAGAATCGTCATGATTTTCGACAGTCCATCTTCATTTTGCGTCCATTTTCGGTCCTTTCATGGAAGAATATCTCGTTTGCGTTCATGCATATTGCGAATCGTCGCTGGAATCGCTGAAAGAGGCAACCGCTGGAAACGATCTCGGAATACTGCTCTATGCCGCCAAAGTCACCGGACCGACTTACAACGAACTGCAGGAGATTGTGCAGCGGAGCTGGATCGCCGCGAATCGCCCAAGCGTTCCGAAATTCAACGGGTTCAATCTGCATCCTTTTATCGAGCGGGTCGAAATCAACGAAGGAATCATCGAATATCACGCCTCTCAAGTGGATGTTTTTTCGCTTGACGCCGCACATAAACTCTGGAGCAAGGTCGATATTGCATCCGCTTGTGTCGCATTCGACCGCTGGCTGAAGTCCGACGACGCCGCTTTGGAAAAACCGGTCCAGCGTGAATGCGAAATGCTTCACCGAATCGTCGCGGAGTCTGCTGCCATTGCGTCGTCAGCAGGAATCCCGGAACCGTCGAAAAAAGCCATTGCGTACATGCCGAGAACAGACGACGAAATCAAAAAGAACGTCGCGGACCGGCAACTCGCCTTCGACGCCGCATGCGAGATTCTCGTCACGGCCGCGCTGGAAGGAAAGCCGATCCCATCCTCCAGCGCGATCGCCAAACAGGTCGTTCAAAAGGGAATTCTGGACATCTCAGAAAAGACTTTTCGTAATGTTCTGTGCGGCAACGCGATCTGGAAAAGCCTGATGATTCTCGTAAAAAAACGGCCCGCCGGTAAAGAATGCCGAGAATATCAGCAGTGGCGTGAACGGTTTGACGAGGTTCTTCCATTTCTTCGGCGTGAGCTTGTCCAGCGGAGTGACGCTGGAATCAGCGACGAGGAACGAGCCGTTTCCTTCAAAAAGCTGGCCCGATTTGTCGAAAAAAAAAAGAAACCCGCGAAGCGAAAACGAGCCACAGCAAAGAAGACTCCGAGGAAGAAATCATCCGAGTGAGCTTCGCCGTTAGTTTGTTCGAGGGGGAACTCGGTTATAGTACAAAATCGGGATTCGTGCGGATTCCTTATGGAGAAATGATCGAATGGGCCAAGCAACAAGGGCGTGAAAGTCCGTACAAGCGACTTTACACGCCCCGAAATCCCTACCGATTCAAGAAAAAACGTCGAAAAGCCCGCCAAAACATTTGCGGACGTTTACGGCTGCAATCGAAGCACCGGTGTCACATTGTCATTCGCGAGGAAACAGACCTCCTCTCGGAACGTGAGGTTCGATTTGAGGCCGATTGCCCGAAATCGAAGCGTTTTTGTCCTCTGACGCCCCCTCCAAAAGACTTGGATGCACTTCGTAATCAAATGGAATCCGGAAAGGAACAAGCGTCCGAATTTTCTTCCGGTTTCTTCCGGCAGCAGATGTTGACGCCGGATCATTTCGGACTCGATTCAGTCCAAACGGACATCATGGCTCTTTGCGAATGGTTTGATTTGGGGCACGGTGCGGATTCGCTTTCTCGGATGACCGACGAGATCCCGGATGTTCCGTTGCTGCCGCCGGACGAACCTTATGTCGTCTATCATCCGGACGATTTCTTCCAAAAATTCGGCTTCGAAATGAAAACAGGGTAACGCTTCCTGTCGAAAAAACAGCCAAACGTCAGGTGACTCGATTGGAAAAATCCCGCTTTTTTTCCATTTTGTCCCGTGAAGGAATGTCGGGATTTCTTTGCGGCTCTCGAATCGCAATAATTTTCTTATCTTCTTGGTATTCGGCGTTTTACATCATTTCTTTGAACGAATTTCTTGCGGAAATCGTTTGCTAGTCGCTTTAAAATAGAGACATGTGACGATTCACGAAACGGAAGTGAACACCATGTTTTTCCGCGTCTCCGGTTTTCGATTCGTAGCAAGAGTGGCGGACCGAAAACATTCTTTATCGATTCACTCGACAATAGAAAGTGTGCTTATGAGAAAAATGACTCTTCCTTTGGCTTCGGTTCGAACGGATATTGGAACACAAATGCGGGCTGCCGAAAACCCGAAAACCGTTGCCGAGTACGTCGAAGCGTTGGAACGAGGGAACGAATTCCCGCCGATTACGGTTTTTCAAGTCGGCAAAGATTACATTTTGGTCGACGGTTTTCATCGAGTCGCCGCCTACCGAAAACGGGGTCTTGACCCTGTTTCGTGTCTCGTCGAACAAGGGACGCTGGACGACGCCCGCGAATTTGCTTGTTGTGCGAATCAGGGGCACGGACTTCAACGATCCTCCGCCGACAAAAGGAATGCCGTGGAACGGTTTTTCGCGATTCCGGGAAGGGATGTCTTGACCAACAGCGAGGTCGCAAGGCGACTCGGAGTCACGGTTCCGTTTGTCCAAAAAGTCCGTGATCAACTGGGAGTCAAGGCATCGCCCGCATCTCACATGGGAGCCGGGGCAGCCAAGACGCAATTAAACGGTTTAAAGAAAGACAACGGCAAGGAAGTGGAAACGGGATTAAACCGTTTAATGAAATCGGAAGCCGATGACAAGACCATCAATATAGATCTGCCTCTTCAAAGCGTCCATAAATTCGCGCTCGTACTCACCGAAAAGATCGAGATGAAGTATTTGAAATCGTGCGTGGAATACCTTGATGGAATTCTTCGGTCTTGACACCCTGATCTCGAAGTTCGATTTATATATCCAAATTTTACAACTAGAAAAAGTATGGCAAAAATCAAGTACGTGACGGATTGTGTTCGAAAAAGCGATTTGATCATCATCGTCAAAGCGAATCCGATACTCGATGAGTATCGTCAGGCGGGCTACCGAGTCACCTTGAGACAGTTGCATTATCAGTTCGTCGCACGCGGCTATCTGCCAAATACGAAATCGACGTACAATAAAATATGCGAGGCGATGCAACGTGGTCGCATGGGCGGACTGGTCGATTGGGACGTCATCGAAGATCGGACGCGGGATCTGCGAATCCGACCAAAGTGGGACGATCCGACCGATATTTTGAATACCTGTGCGGAATGTTATCATCTCGATTATTGGCAAAAACAGAAGAACCAAGTGGAAGTCTGGATCGAAAAAGACGCCCTGCTCGGTGTGATCGAAGAAACTTGTAACGAATGGGATTGTTCGTATTTTTCCTGTCGCGGTTATCCGAGCACGTCGGAATTGCACGAGACGTCGAAAAGGATCAAACGGTACAACAAGAGAGGTCAGGGTTTTATCATCTTGTATTGCGGCGATCATGACCCTTCCGGTATCAACATGTGCGCTTCGATCACTCGAACGCTGGGGGAATTCGATGTGGACTTCGATTTCAGGCGGATTGCCTTGAACATGGAACAAATCGAACGGCTTCAACCTCCTCCGAACAAGATCAAGGAAAGCGACAGTCGGTCAAAAAAATATCGGGATTTATACGGCGACGAATGTTGGGAGCTTGATGCTCTGCCGCCGCAGGAACTGAATGACATTATCGAAGCTGAAATCATCGACTGCATCAATGGTCGAGACGATTTCGATTACTATCACATGAAAGAGAAAGACGGTCAAAGTCAGCTTGAGGTCGTCGGCAAGCACTTCAATGAGGCCCACGAGTGGGCGAAAGAATGTGAAGTAAGTCTCGCTTAAAGCTGTTTGACAGGAGAGACGCAAATGTGCCGTCTCCTGAACTATCCATGAATATTTTGAGAAAAACTCGAAAAAATGGATTTTTATTGGAATATTCCTGACCATCGCCGCTATGTAACTGATAGAGATGGATGAGAATGGCCTGATTTTCCGTTTCATATTTTTGGACTTGATTCATGTGAGTCAAGTCCCCTATTTCACCTCCTTTTACAAGGAAAATTTTATGACAAAACGTTATCGAATGGAAGTGGAAACCCTTTGGATTCACCCGGAAATCAAGTTCGGCAAACGCCGTGAAATGGTGTACGATTTCACGTCCGGAAAATTGGTTGTCGACGAACGGACTTGGTTCAACGGCCAGGATTTTTACAATCCCGAAAAATCGCCGCACATTTACGCCGACTGGGATGCTGCGGAATTGGCCTACACGAACCTCGATTGGAAATTGGAAGACTGGGAACCGCTGGCCTGGCTGATGTACGAAGGAAGCCATGAACGGATCGAAGCGTTTCGTCTGATCTCCGTCGATGAAAACGGCGACGAGAATGTCGAGGCTGAAAACAACCTTCTCGCCGATCTCATTGCGATCAACGAAGCGTACCAAAAACTTCAAACCGTCTGATCATCTTTACCTTGGGAACGGGCTTTCGGCCCGTTTCCCCTTTCTTCTCAACGGTACTCTGCCCTTGATTCTCCTGCGCCATTTTGATTTTGCGCTCGATGTATTTCAAGTCACCTTTTTGTAGGAACTCTCATGGAACAGACTCCCGACCCGCTCCCCCTGATCGCCGATGATTGGCTGATTGAAGGGCAGCGGTTTCTCAACCAGCGTTTCGGAGACGATTTGCAGTTTCCGATTTATGTCATACGGGCTCCGACGGAAGCCGGGACACGAATACGCCGGTCGTCGTCGCGGGGATTCAGTCCGTCTACAAACGGGCTTGCGAACTCGACCGGTTCGATCTGATTTTGGTTGATGAAGCACATCTGCTTCCCCCGGACGGGGAAGGGATGTACCAGACGTTTTTGAAGGACGCCAAGGTCGTGAATCCGCATGTCCGTTTGATCGGTCTGACCGCGACACCATACCGGCTCAAGTCGGGGACGCTGATCGGTCCGAACAATCTTCTCAACGAAATCTGCTTTGAGATCGGGATCAAGGAACTGATCGAACAAGGGTTTTTGTGCTCACTCAAGAGCAAATCGGGGCGTCATAAAATCGATTGCAGCGGCTTGCATCTTCGCGGCGGCGAGTTCATCGCTTCGGAAGTCGAGGAGTTGATCGATACCGGTGACAACGTCAACGCCGCATGCCGTGAGATCATCGCTCAAACGAGAGACCGGAATTCCGTCTTGATATTTTGTGTTTCGGTCGAACACGCCGGGCATATCGCGGAGACGATTACGAAGCTGACGGGCGCCGAAAGCGGACTGGTGACCGGTGACACCACGGCGACGGACCGAGACCGGATACTGCGGCGTTTCAAGGGGGAGACGTTTTCCAAGGACTTGTTCGGAACCGCAACCGGGCCGCTCAAATATCTTGCCAACGTCAATGTGTTGACGACCGGGTTTGACGCTCCGAATATCGATTGCGTCGTGCTGCTTCGCCCCACGGCGTCGGCGGGACTCTATTATCAAATGACCGGACGCGGTTTCCGGTTGCATGAATCGAAATCGGACTGTCTGGTTCTCGATTACGGCGGCAATATCTTGCGGCACGGCCCGGTCGACGCGATTTCCGTCAAGGAAAAAAACGGGAAAGGAACAGGTAACGCTCCGGCGAAAGAGTGTCCGAGATGCTTCCTTTTGATTCATGCCGCCATCGCAACGTGTCCGGAATGCGGATACGAGTTTCCGAAACCGGACCGGGACACTCACGAGGCGACCGCATCGAACGAAGGGATTCTGTCCGGTGAGATCGTCGACACCGAATACGATGTGAAAAACGCGTATTACAGCGTCCACGTCAAACGCGGAGCCGAAGAGGACGCCCCGGAGACGATGCGGGTCGATTACGAAGTCGGATTCAACGAATACAAGTCCGAATGGGTTTGTCCGGAGCATAGTGGCTGGGCTCGTAAAAGATTCGAAAAATGGTGGCAGGAACGCTCGAACGATCCGCTTCCCGACACGGCATTTCAAGCGGTCCGGATTGCAAAAGCGGGTGGTGTCGCGATTCCGGAAAACATCACGGTCCGAAAAGTCGCCGGGGAACGGTTTGAAAAGATTCTCAAATACACACTCACCGAAAAGCCGCACAGCGTTTCGGAATATCTCGATGAACCCACGGAGGACGAATTTTATGACGACGACGTTCCGTTCTGATCCCAACGGATTCTCTTTTGAGCAGTGGCAATGGCTGCTCCTCTCTTTACTATCCGGCATAGCCCTCGCGTTTTTGTTCGGGTAACCGGTTCCAACGAAAGTACTCTTATGACAACAAAAATACAATCCGGGCTCTCGGTCTGTCTGTCCGACATTCATTGCCCGTTCCAAAACAAGACCGCCGTGAAAATGGTGGTCGATTTCATTCGCGAGCAGAAGCCGGGGCGCATCCACCTGTTGGGTGACGCCTGTGATTTCTGGGCGCTGAGTCGATTCGATAAAGACCCGATGCGACGCTTGAATCTGCAGGAGGAACTCGATTCCGTGCGAGATTTGCTCACTTCGATCCGTGACGCCGCTCCCAAAGCGCAAATCATCTATTCCGAGGGGAATCACGAATATCGCCTGAAAAAGTACCTCATGTCGGAGGCGAAAGCGCTCGCGGGACTTCGGGCGTTGTCGCTCGAAAAACTGCTCGATTTCCAAACGCTTCGGATACGGTTTCAACCGCAGGACCGACCGTATCGGATCGGGCACCTTTTGTTCACGCACGGCCAATTCGTGAGCCGCTGGTCCGGCATGTCGGCGAAACGGCATTTCGAGCGATACGGTTGTTGCGTGATTCACGGGCATACGCACCGGCTCGGAGCGTTCTACCACACTGATATCAACGATTGTTACGGCGCTTGGGAAACCGGATGCCTCTCGACGTTGACACCGGACTACATAACGGCCCCCGATTGGCAGAACGGCTTTTCGGTCATTCATCACAGCAAACGGTTTTTCAGCGTCGAACTGGTCGCGATCATTCACAATCGATTCGCGTTTCGTGGGAAAATCTTCGGAAAACAACAGCCGGGCAAGTCCAATCTCGTGGAGGATTTGACATGAAATCTTTTCAACATGTTCGAATCGGCGACTGTACGATTTATCACGCCGACTGTTTGCAAGTGCTTCCCGAACTGGAAAAAGCCGATCTCGTGGTCACCGACCCTCCTTACGGTTGTGCGTACAAAACGAACCATCGCAAGGTGTCGAAAACGCCGGAGATGCTCGCCGGTGACGCCAAGCCGAACCTTGCGTTCGTCAAACCGCTCGTCGACACGGTCAAACCGGACTCCGCGATTTACCTTTGCACCCGGTTCGACGTTTACGGCCAATGGGAGCAAGCACTCAAGGATGCCGGAACCAAAATCAAGACGACCATCGTTTGGGACAAGCGAAACTGGACCGCCGGGGATTTGGCGGGGGACTACGGAAATCAGGTCGAATTGATTCTGTACGCCCATCTCGGACGGTCTCTGCTTCGACAAGGTCGTCCTTCGAACCTCTGGTCGATCCCACGCGATCCCCCCGGCGAACATCCGACGCCAAAGCCTGTCGAACTGTTTCGACGCTGCATTCTCAACAGCAGCGACGCCGGTGATACCGTACTCGATCCGTTTTTGGGAAGCGGAACGACCGCAATTGCCTGTCTTTTGACGGGACGCCGCTTTGTCGGCTGTGAAATCGACAAACGGTATTTCGATCTGTCCTGCAAGAGAATCGAAGCCGTCTACCGGGAAATCAAAGGCCGACTTCCGGGTTTCGTCGCTTAACCGTCCGTATTGTTTACCTCTCTATCCACACTTTACCCCTCTATCCGCATTGACACCATGAACGTTAATTACGAAATGAAACATCTGATTTATGAGGAATTGATTCACGAATACAGTCCCGTCGCCGGGGAATGGAACACTTTGGAAAATGACAAGGACCGCTGGAAACATCTGCTTGAGCACAAGGAATATTACACCTTGTGCTTGGACAACGACGCCACATTCGTTGAAGTCCCCATTCCCGAGGAGGAATTGCAGGATTTCGACTACGACGATCTCGACGGGCATATCAACTGCAACTCCTTCGACGAATGGATCGGCTGCGACGACGGCGTCGTGACACTGCTCGAAGTGCTTGGAATTAACGTTTCCCGCTGCTGAAAACGAATGACCGTTCAATGGACCGATGTATTCTACATCGATTTCAATAACCAACAAGATGAAAGGAAATTTTATGACGCGTTTTTCTCAAAAACCTCAAACCGATTCGTGGAAAATCGCCGCACTCGTAGTTGGCGTCGTACTGTTTTTCACCGCTTTGATCGGTGGAACCGCCGCGATTCGCACCGTACCGGTGGGACACGTCGGGATCGTCACCTCGTTCGGTAGCGTGACCGGCCAGACGCTGGAGCCGGGAATGCACCTTGTCTTTCCGTGGCATGCGGTCACGGTACTCGACACGCGAATCCAGAACTTCACCACGAAAACCGAATGTTTCAGCAAGGATTTGC
>JAVBTU010000417.1:0-3530 GCA_031556015.1 Thermoguttaceae bacterium | reverse complement strand
AGCTCGCCTTCGACCGGAAGGTGGTCGATCGGCCAGCAAGCAACGTCCGCAAACAAAATTCCCGCACAAATACAACGTGATTTCATAGGTTACTCCAACACGTCAATAAACTGACGTTTTCAAATTTCACACTGATTGAATTACCATTCAAGAATACTCCTGAATTGTAGGTCGGCAGCAGCCCAACGAGGCTGCGGAACACTTCACCCGAAGGCTACCGCCATACCGTGCTACGGTATAGCCACGGGGCCGGCCCCGCGTTAGTGGGGTGAAACATCCGTTCCCAAGAGTATCACCATTCTCTTCGTTTTCAAGATTATGTCCTATATTATCTCCTCAAGGGTACGTGCAAAAGGGGCAGCGCGATTTTGGCGGTGTCCCCCTACGCCGTAAAGTGATTTAGTCCCGGAAAAAACCGGTCTTCAAGAGAGATTCGCCCTTTTGGAGAAGCTGCGGGAATCGATCACGGACGATTACGAACGGTCCGGCGGGAAAGCGAATCGCGAGTATCCGAGGAAGAACCGTAAAAAGCCGATCGGCGAACCGAAAATCACGAAGGCGTCAAGAGAGCAACGCAAGATCGCAAAAGAGTTGACGTCCGCTTTATAAAATCACTTTACGGCGTAGGGTGGCAGGGATTTGGCTTCAAGACGTGAAGCGGAGCACGTTTATTGCTACGATATATAAATGATACCTCAAGGACGTTGGGTCGATGCTCGAAACCTCTTGATCGGCGATACATTTTTGTCCCAAGCAGGAAAAAAATCGTGCTGACGGACTGGCGGTGGCGTATGAGTCCACGACAGTGTATAATACCGTGCAACGGTATATCTTGACACTTTTTCTTACCACTCCGTGCTGACGCTGGGGCTGATATTTTCTCATTTTTCGGAACATTTTTTCAAAAAGGAGAGCAACATGACGGTATCACGAAGAAAATTCATCAAGGGCATCGGCGCCGGTTCGCTCGGGCTCGCGGTTGCCGGGACCCTGGGCGGCCCGCGTAGCGTTCATGCGGCGGGCTCCGACCTGATGAAAGTCGCCCTGGTCGGCTGTGGACGACGCGGATTGGGGAGTGTCATGGATCGTTTTTCGGTCGGCGACAATATGAAACTCGTCGCGATCGCCGACGTCGCGGAAAAGGCGACGCAAATCGCCGCCGAAGCCCTCCGAACCCACGACGAATTCGCCGGAAAAGTCGACCTGCCGGACGATCGCGTCTTTGCCGGGTTCGATTCGTACAAAAAAGCGATCGAATGCTGCGACCAGGTTCTCATCGCGTCCCCGCCCGGCTTTCACGCGGCGCATTACAAGGAAGCCGTCGATCAGGGCAAGCACGTCTTCATCGAAAAGCCGATGTTCGTCGACGCGCCGGGCTACCGGATGAGCATGGCCTCCAACAAACACGCCGAGGAAAAGAACCTGACCGTCTGCGTCGGTTTTCAGCGGCGTCATCAAGGGAGTTACCTCGAATGGATCGGGCGTATTCTCGACGGAGAAATCGGCGACGTTCTTTCGACCCGGGTTTACTGGAACGGAGGTCAGGTCTGGATTCGCGGCGTCAGGGCTCCCGGCGAATCGGAAATGAGTTTCCAGTGCCGCGACTGGTATTTCTTCAATTGGCTCAGCGGCGATCACGACATCGAGCAGCACTGCCATAACGTCGACGTGGGCAACTGGATCCACGGCAAGGGTGACGCCTCGGCCAACCCGGTGTCCTGTGTCGGCATGGGGGGGCGTCAATGGCGCAAGTCGCCGATTCTCCCGTACAACGAATGCGGCAACATCTACGACCATCATTACGTCGAATACCGTTATGACGACGGCAGCGTCATGCACTCGCAATGCCGCCAGATCAACGGCTGCTGGAACTCCGTTACGGAAAAAGTCGACGGCACCGCCGGAAAAGGGGAAGCGTGTTGGCTCCAGCCGAAAGGAAAGAGCCGTTGGAACTATTCGAATCCGAACGACAAAAGCGCGTACGTCCAGGAACACATCAACCAGGTCGCCGCGATCCGGGACGGGAAAAAGTTGCACGACGGCTGGCATGCGTCGACGTCGACGATGATCGCGGTCATGGGCCGCATGGCGACATACAGCGGCAAGGAAATCAAGTGGGATGAGGCCGTTCAGCGCGGTGCGCCGCTGTTTCCCTACGATCGGGAATTGACGTTCCAGACGGATCCTCCCGTAATGCCGGGCCCGGACGGAACCTACGAACACGACGTCGCGATTCCGGGCCAATACCAGCCGTTTGCATGAGGCGTCACCCCTCCTCATTCGGAAACGAATGAAATCCGTCCCAGGTTTCGTCGAGTCGGCGAAGCGTTTCCGGGAGATCGTACACGCGATAAACGTCGCCGTCGCACCGGACGATTTCCTTTTCCCGGAGCTTGCGGACCGCGTCGTCGACTTCGAATCTGAAACGGAAATCGAACTCCTTCTCGACCCATTGCTCCGCCTCCCGGTTGAGTTCTTCGAGCGTCAGCCCGGTGTCACGGTGTGAGTCGAGCAGGTAATACGCCAACAGGGTTTCCTTCGTTTCCTGCTCTTCGGCGGCGTCGACCAGGGCGGTGAACGCGGCCAGGTTGTTCGACAGGCTCCGGTAATACAGATTGCTCGAAAAAACGTGCAGATATTTCGTCTTGCTGCCGAGAAAACTGAAGATCCCCTTGATCGTCGCGATCACCAGCGCGCCCAGGACGATCGCGAAGAGGATCGGGGAAAGCGTCACGGCGACGAACAGTTTGTATAGCGTCGTCGCGAGCGAACTGAGGACGGTCCCGCCGATTTTGAGCCGGTCGAAAATCGGCATGCCGAGTTTGACTTTCGGCGCGATCATCTTGATGTTTTCGACGGGGACTTCCTTGAACATTTTCGCGATCAGCCGCCCGCCGTGTTTTTCACGGAATCGTGCCAGCACGAATACCCGATTGAGTAGCGTCACGAGCCGCGTCCGATTCCAAAGAAAAAGCAAACGCTCGGTTTCCTCCTGTTTTCGCACACCGCGGTAGTAAACGTGAAACTCCTCGAATTCGTCCGTGTCGACGTGTACGGAAAGGCCGCCGACCGGTTGCAGCTTCAAACACTCGCCGAGCTGTTCCGGCAGCAGTTCGGTATAGTTGCCGATTTCCAGGAGATTTTGCACCGCTTGATAAACCCGGAGCCGTTTCTCGTCCAATTCCGCCGCCGAGAAATCCGGTTCCCGGATCGTGTCGCGGTCCGGATCGAACGGTACGAAATCGTTTTTCAACTCCAGGAGCCGGCGGTGATAATCGTAATGAAATCGCTCGAGCAGCATGGTCCGCAGCGTTTCCCAAGCGGCTTTCTCCCGCTCCGAAAACCGCGGGCTGCGGAGCATGCGATCCAAAAGAACATCGACCCGGATCGGGAGAAAATATTCCCGACGCTCCAGGAAATCCAGCTCGGCGGTCGATTGATGAAACGGGAACAAGGGTCGGGAGCGATTTGAACGTGAAGCCGGTGAAAAATGCGAGCCCGATGTTTTTACTTTTTTTCGCCTTCAAACG
>JAVBTU010000487.1:0-3636 GCA_031556015.1 Thermoguttaceae bacterium | reverse complement strand
TTGAACCTGTAGTACGACGTCTCGCAACCGGGCCGATACAAGCTCCAATGCTTTCGCAGCACCGTGATGCCGGGCCAAAAGTTCGACCCGCTGCTGGAGTCGAACGAAGTGCAATTCGAAATCGTCGAAGGAGAATACCTGACGCCGGACGATCTCGTCGAGCCGGGGAGCTTCGAAGAGCCGCCGCAAGAGTAAAAAACCTCTTGATTCCCGGGCCGCCGGCGCACCGTAATCCTCCAAAAGCTTTCCCCGAAACGTCGATATGATACCCCTGCGAATTGTTTTGTTCACAGTTTTGCTACATTCTTCCGTACTCTTCGCCGCCGAGCTTCCTGCGCCGTACGCAAAATTGCTGCTGCTTCACGAAACCTTGCCGGCTCCGCAAAGCGGCGAATGGTTGGCGGAACACAAAGAGCCCGGACAAACGCTCGCCGAGTATCGAAAAACCGACTTCGTCAAAGCCCAACCGGCCCGGAAGACGATCTACGTCGTCGTTTTGGGAAAAATGACCGACCAGCAAAAGGAAATCATTGGCGTCACGAAAGAATACCTGAAAATTTATTTCGGCCTGCCGGTGAAGACGTTGCCGATGATACCGGTGA
Source organism: Thermoguttaceae bacterium (assembly GCA_031556015.1). Taxonomy (GTDB): domain Bacteria; phylum Planctomycetota; class Planctomycetia; order Pirellulales; family Thermoguttaceae; genus JAVBSX01. Next base: position 3,034 of record JAVBTU010000487.1, on the reverse strand, counting down.
ATTCCTTTCCGAAAGCCGCGCAGAGAACACATCCTTCGTGGGGGAATCACCAGTTGCATACCGGCTACATTCTCGAAAAAGCACTCCTGCCCAAGCTCCCGAAAGACGCCTGCGCGATGATCGCGTTCACGGCGCACGATCTTTATCCCGGAGACGGTTGGAATTTCGTTTTCGGTTACGCGGCGTACCGGGCCCGGGTCGGCGTTTGGTCCATTTATCGTAACGGCGATCCGACCGAGTCGGAGGAAGCGTACAAACTCTGCCTGAAACGGACTTTGCGATTGGCGACGCATGAGACGCTGCACATGTTTTCGATGCTCCACTGTACGCAATACCGCTGCAATCTCAATGGCGTCAACCACTTGCAGGAAGCCGACGCTTCACCGCTTTGGCTCTGTCCGGAGTGTTTGGGCAAATTGAAGCTCGCGACCGGCGTCGACCTGGAAAAACGGTTCGACGCCCTGATCGCGTTCCACGAAAAACAGGGATTCGCGGAGGAATCGGAATTTTACCAAAAAGAAAAACTCGCCCTGGAAGCGAAGCCGAGCGGAGTGGATTAAGAAACCCTCGCCGTTCTTTGGCGATCCGGTCGTCGCGGGCTTGTCTCACGTTTGAAGGATGATATGCTGGGGAAAGTCTACGGAACTTCGATCAGCGGCATAAACCTCATCGCCGGGAAAATGGGTGAAATTCACACCAAACAACCTGTTTTGCTCCTCATTCCGGCGTTCGCGGCGGAGGAGCGGGCGCTTTTGTGGGGACGGGAAAAAGTGGTCGAACTTTTCGGGCCGATCGTTTTGGAGAGTGATACGTTCCGATTCGATCGTTTTACGGACTACTACGCTCCGAGCATGGGCACGGAACTGATCAAGCGGATTTGGGCGTTTGAAAATCCGATTGATCCGGAGCGGCTTGCTGCGGTCAAAGTCGCGACGAATCGGCTGGAAAGCGAATACGCTCTCGAAACGGCTTCGCCGGCAATCGCAAGACCGCTTAATTTGGATCCCGGGTACCTCGATCTGGGCAAATTGATCCTTGCCTCGACGAAGGATCATTCGCACCGAATCTACTTACAGCAGGGAATCTTCGCCGAATTGACGTTAATCTACACGAAAAAGCATTGGCAATCCTTGCCGTGGACCTATCCGGATTACCAGTCGAAGGAGTACCACGAGTTTTTCGATCAATGCCGCGACTATTTATTTCGGTTCCTTCGGGAGAAAAGGGGTCGGGGGGAGTAAATAATGCCGCAAAATAGGCGGAGTTTAACGCCTGCGGCGTCATGATTCGTGTAATCGATTTCGAGCATTTCACGGAAACCGTGTATTTACCCGTCGAATTCGGCGACTGAGGTTGTTTGGCTAAACAAAATGCGGTAAAAACGGAATGGACAAAGTCGAAGGCCGAAAAAACAAAACGAGAATCGCGAGGACAAACCACCTAAACCCCCTATCCAGCAAACTGATTTCCCCCCGACCCCCTTTCCCCCCCCACGACCCAGGCCGCGAACAGCGAATTGGTCGACCAGTTGATCGGCGACATGTTCTAAAAACACGGCCGACAATCCCAAAGAAGCGGTTTACGAATCGACATCGTAAACCGCTTTTTTTGTGCGGTTTTGATTCTTGTATTATTTCCGGCTCGGATCCATGACCCGCCCCATGAAAAGGATCGTCCCGCTCTTGCGGTCCCGGATCAGGAACAAAAAAGGATGGTCGGCGATGATTCGGGGTGGTTCGCTGCCGAGACTCAGAAAACCGACTTCCGTTACGACCGCGGCCGTCGTGCCGTGTTCATCGATTCCAAGGACGATTTTCTGGACGGCTTGCGAGTTTCCCAAATGGACTGATCTTTTGTCGAACATTTCCGACAGGTCGGCTGTGTCGAGTATCGCGGTGTCAAATAGCGTTCTCAGATCGTTTTCCTGTTCCAATTGGAACTTCGGCAGGGAAACTTCGACAAGCGATTTTTCCATCGCCGCGAACATTTTGGCAAGTTCGTCGGCGTCGAGTTTGGCTTCGACTTCCCGAATTCCGTCGTCCGCTCTCGGCAAGACGATCATCATGGCGTAATTGCTGAGAAGATACGGCATTTCGAGAATGCGAAGATTATCGTCTTCGTAATACGGAAGAACGATTTCCTCGTTCATCGTTTCCACCGTGATAGCCTCACCGGAAATCAGGCGAAATTCGCCCGGCTTGGTGAGGGAGTGTTGGAATTTATGTTCCCAAAACGCTCTGAAATAGAGGGTTCCGAGCAAGCAGAGAACGGTCTCCTTGGAAATGTCCGGAGAAACATTAGGGACCAAACCCTGTGTCACCTGATTGGTCCACTGATCCATTTCATTGACGATAGCCGGCCAATTCGCCGAAAAATCGACGGAATGCGTTTCCAAAAAGAAATTTTTTTTCATCTCCCGGACGTAATCCGGCTTCAGCGATAATTGATCCGAATACCATAGCCCATTCCCGATCAAGACGACCGGGGGAAAAAGTCCGTATGTCAAATAACCCGGAAGCGGTTGCCCCGCCGGTTTGTACTCGAACAGAGCCGGATGCGCTGGAATCTTCATCCGGGCGACACTCGGTGGCAAGTGGAGCAAATTTTCGAACGATGTCGATGTATTCCCCGAAGAACCGGCGTAAAGGATTTCCAGCGTCGTCGAAAGCGCGTACGGCGAGAATACGGCGTTTCCGTCTCCTTTGGTTTGGATGAGTTTCAAATACGTTTCGACCGCGAACCGGTTGTATTCGTCCGGCGAAGCGTGAAACGTGACTGAAGGGAGCGGACGTGAATACACCGAATCGTCCGAACGCGGGCGGTCGTACATCCAATACAACAACCCGGCGAACAGAACGAGAACAGCGAGGATCGTCGATTTTCGTTTCATGATCGATTCGTGTTATAGCAGTGTTTTCGGCTAACGGGCGGAGAGGATCGGCTCAACGGCCCGGTCGAGGATGCCGAGCATGAACGCGATCGCCAGGCCGTAATTCGTGATCGGGACCCCGGCTTCGCGGCAGTGGAGGATGCG
>JAVBTU010000136.1:0-4294 GCA_031556015.1 Thermoguttaceae bacterium | reverse complement strand
GGTATTCCGGCCCGTCCGGCCGCATCGCCTGAAATCGCTCCCTTTGGACTTCCAGGAATGAAGTCCCCATGCCGGGAAATTGGCCGAGGGAGAAACAGACGACGATCAGGAGTACGCCGACGAAAGAAGCCGGGAGGAGTAAATATCGAATCATTGGTCGTCATCGGGATCGGTTTCGCTGCCAACGGAAGGGAAGGTACCGGATAGTCTAACCCTTCTCCACGATTTGGCAAGATTTACATGGGAACTGTAAAGTTCATTATTTTCGCGCGGAGACACAAAGACGTGGAGGTTCTTGACCAAAACTTCTCCGCAAAAATCATCTCTTTTGTTTGTGTTTTCTCTCGCGTCGCCGGGACGTCCCTTGACTTTCCCTGTCGAAAGTGCTGTACTGGTTTTCACCTAAATGTAGGACAGACGCCGCAGCGAGCGACACACTCTAACATGGAGCGAACTCGACGCAACGATGAAGTTTCAATGGATTTGTTTTTTTTGTGCTCCTTTTTTACTTTTTGGACTTTCTTCCGACGCAGGGGAATGGGAAGCGACCCGACAGGCGTTCGTCAAGCCGCCGCTTGCGACCCACTCGCGGCCGCTGTGGTTCTGGAACTCGGTTCCCAGTCAAGACGAAACGGCCCGGCAAGTGAAAGCATGTAAAGACGCCGGATACGCCGGACTGGCCGTGCTTCCCGCGTTCGGACAGGATAAGATGAAATTCATGAGCCCGGAATTTCTGGAGCAGTACCGATTCACCGCCGACGCCGCGAAAGAAAACGGCTTGAAACTTTGCCTTTACGACGAATATTGGTTCCCGAGCGGCTCAGCCGGCGGGCTGCTTCGCGAGCAATTTCCGCAGCATTTGTGTAAACGGCTCGATAGGGTCGAGAAAAACGTGGAAAACGGCGAATCGGTCGAACTCGACGTTCCCGACGGCGTCCTGATGGGAGCGGTCGCGATGAATCTGAAAACGTACAACCGCAAAAACATCACGTCCGACATTCAAGACGGCAAACTTCGCTGGAAGCCCGACGAAAACGACCGCGATCCGTACAAGGTGATGATTTTCGTTTGCGTTCTCGACGGCGAGCGCGATCTGGTCGATTATCTGGAGCCGGAATCGGTCAAAGCGTTCATTTCGCTGACCTACGCGAAGTATCAGCAGGCGATGCCGGAGCACTTCGGGACGACGATCGATTCGGCGTTCTACGACGAGCCGATGCTTTACACTCCCGGCAAAGGGCGTGCCTGGACGCCGAAATATAACGAATATTTCGAAAAACGCTTCGGATACGATCCTGTCCCGCTCTATCCGGCGATGTTCATGGACATCGGCAAGGAAACCGCTTCCGCCCGAAACGCCCTGTTCGGCTTTCGCGCGACGCTTTTCAGTGAAGGATTCGTCAAAACGATCGTCGATTGGCTCAAGCCGTACAATATGCCGCTCACCGGACATTTGGACCAAGAGGAAGTCGTCAATCCGACCGGCGTCGGCGGAGACGCGATCAAGTTTTTCGAATACCAGCCGATCCCGGGGCTGGACCAGATTTTCCAGTACGGTCGCGGGTCGTGCATGTACAAATTGGTCTCCTCGGCGGCAATCAATTACGACCGGCATTTGGTGATGACGGAAGTGTACGGCGCGACCGCGAACATGCCGCTTGACAATCTGTACAAGGAAGCGATGGATCAGGCCGTGAAAGGGGTCAACATGTTCGTGCCGCACGCCGTCTGGTACGATTCCAAGGGGGAACGGACGATGCCCCCGGACCTTTCGCCGCGTGACGCCAAGTACGGCCCGGCGCTTCCGGCGTATAACGATTACATCGGACGACTCCAACTGATCCTGCAAAAACCGGGTTCGAGCGTTGCGGACATCGCCGTGTTGTACCCGATCGAATCGCTCCAGGCGACGTACCATTTCAACGGCCCGCTCGACGCTTACGTCGGTGGTATCAACTCGGATCGGGACAATTACATGCGCATCGGGGAACACTTGACGTTCCAGGAGCGGCGGGATTTTCATTACATTCATCCGGAGACTTTGTTAAAATGCAAAATTGAAAAACCGTCCGGGGTGAAGCATCCGGTTTTGACGCTTCCCAACACGATCAACCCGAATTCGTACAAAATCTTGCTCCTCCCGACGATGGAGGTGATCGGTCTGGAAACGCTTCGCAAAGCCCACGAATTTTACAAGGCGGGCGGAACGGTCGTTTGCGTCGGACAGCTTCCGAAAAACGCCGTGGAAACCGGTGAAGAGAATCAGGCGGAATTCGAAAAGCTGCTGGCGAATACCTTTGGGGGTGACGCCGTTCAGAAATCACGATCGGACGATTCGCCGGAATCGCCTACCGGAATCGTTATGAAGCCGAAATTCGGCGGCACGGCGCATTTCCTGCACACCGATCCGACGCAACCTCTCACACTTTCGTTCGCGCCGAATCCCGTCGACGTGAAATTTATTCGCGCCAAGAAACTTCCGGAAAGTTCGCCGACCGGTTCGTTTGCGTATCTTCACAGGATCATCGACGGACGGAACGTTTACTTTTTTAGTAATTCGACGACGGAAAAAGTGGAAACGTCAGTTTCCTTCCGTGGTGTCGAACAGGGACGGTACGAACTGTGGAATCCGCACGACGGAACGATCCGCGAGGCCGAAGTCCAACAATTCGATGAACGGGGAACTGTATCGGTCCCGCTGAAACTCGGCCCCGTCGAATCGGTTTTCCTGATCGAAAAGGAGTAAATCGTGGATCGTTCGGTTTGGTATTGTATCAATCGGAAAACGTCCCGTTAGCGCCGGGGCTTGCCCCGGGCTGGGCTGAGCGGACGGTGTCACTCGGGGGCGTTCGGTAGATGCGACGTTTTCCATAACACACGCGGGGCAAGCCCCGCCGCTACCGGGACAGAACAGTCCTCCAACTTATGCTCTTCGATAACCCCGGCGCGTTGTTCTACCTTTGGTTGATCGTGCCGCTTGTCCTTTTTCTTTGGTACGGCAGGCGGCGCGGCGGGTTGGTTTTGGCCCGATTCATCGGACCGGCGATGCAAGACGCTCTCGTTCCGCAAATGGGGACGGTCCGCTGGGCGGTTCGCAGCTCGCTTCTGACGGCGGCGGTCGTATTCATGATTCTGGCCGCGGCGCGACCACAGTTCGGCGTTTATTTTGAAGAAACGAAACGGATCGGAGCGGACATCTTCATCGTTCTCGACGTTTCCCGCTCCATGCTGGCCGAGGATGTGCCGCCGAACCGTTTGAGTCGGGCCAAGTCGGATATCCGCGACCTTCTGGAGCGGGTCGTCGGCGATCGGGTCGGGCTGATCGTTTTCGCCGGAAAACCGCGTATGCTTTTGCCGCTGACGGTCGATGTTTCGTTTTACTTGGAGATTCTCGACAAAGTCGACACGAATTCCGCGCCCCGGGGCGGAACGGCAATCGGCGATGCGATCCGGTTAGCCCTGCGAACCATGCCGAAAGACGCGAATCGGGACGGCGCGATTCTCCTGATCACCGACGGCGAGGACCACGATTCTTTCCCCCTCGATGCCGCGAAAGAAGCTGCGGCGAGCAACGTCAAAATCTTTGCGGTCGCTTTGGGAGATTCCCGGGAAGGGGCGAGGATTCCCGGAACCGACAGTTACGGAAATCGGACATACCAAAAGTACGAAGGGCGTGAAATCTGGTCGAAAGTCGATACGGAAACGCTTAAATCGATCGCGGAAATCACGGGAGGCGGATTCGTCCCGGCCCAAACGGCGGTGTTCGATCTGGGCAAGTTTTACAGCGACTACATGGCCGGGCTCAAACACGGCGAATACCAGGTCGAAAAGCGTAAGCAGCACCGGGAACGTTTCCAGCTTTTCCTGCTGCTCGCCCTCGGTTCCTTGACGGGGTTTCTGATGGTCGGCGTGAAATCTCGCTAACCGGAAACGGGAAATGGAAACCGTGTTTCTTTTTTGCCGGGTCACGGATTGATTTTTCGGGGAATACTGTTAAACTTCCGGCAATTTGTTTCGAATCCGAACCGGGCCATTGCTTCGAAACGCTTTCGTCTTGATGCTCGCAACCGTTTCACACTTTACACTTTCAATCTGACTATGCTACAATTTAAACGTATTTTGACCGCGCTGGCCATCTTTTTGATGAGCAGCGTGTACACCTTGGCCAGCGAAGCGGATTTGAAAATCCCGGACCTGCACGCGGGGCACTTCGAAACCCTCGGCGGTTTAAGCGCTTGGAATCTGCTCGCCGGCGGAGCGATCGTCATCTGCTTCACGCTCGGGTTCAGTCTTT
>JAVBTU010000531.1:0-2922 GCA_031556015.1 Thermoguttaceae bacterium | reverse complement strand
GTTGCACGACTCGTACTCGGATCGATCGGAATTTCTTCGAGATAATCGAACAGCAGCGAATCGAGCGTCTGCGGATATTCGCCTTTGTCGCGTTTGTACCGCTCCAAGGCGAACGCGATTTTCAGCAGCGTCAAGTCGGTGTCGCAGTTGTTGTAGACTCGATCGACGGCCGTCAAACTTGAGACAACCGTGACGAAAGCCCAGTCGGCAACCATCTGGGAAAATATTGTTTCTTGTGAAAAATTCGATTCCTCTTGCGATTGTTTTTCCAAGGCGATTTTGATATCAGCGACTTTTTTGTCGAGGCTTTCGCAATACTGCCGTCGCAGCAGTCGGTTGGCGAACATTTCTTCGAATGTCACCCGTCCCGGTCGACACTCTTTATAGAGCTGCATGATACGATTTCTCGCAATTTCCTGATTGATCGGCTTGTCACCGATTTTTGCGATAATCTCTTTATCTTTGAATTCAAAGAGTTCGTAAATTTCTTCCCGAGCCCGATCGAACCACTGGAGACCGTCGAAAAGCATGTATTGCTCGACACGACTACTATCGGAATACGAATTGTATGACGGTAAAGCGTCCAATTCCTTTGCGAACCGTACCATCTGTTCCTTCGTCAGATCGCCCTGTTTGACGAGGATTTTCGCGGCGTCATAACCCATCCGTTCGATCGCCGCACCGACAAGATTGACCACAAGAATCGGGTCGTTTTTGTAATGTTTTCTCGCGAGCGTCAGCACGCTCATCACGTCGTACCACGCCCCATCGATATCACCGAGTCCGAGCCGGTACGTGATTCGGATCCGCAGGTCCCGGGCGAAATCCCGTTGCGACTGGACGTCGGGAAGCAGGATCGAGTACATTCCGCCGTCGGACGGTTGACGCCAGCAGACGTAATTCGGTTTGCGAACGCAATGTCCGAAGTAATCGAGGACGATATCGCGGTCTTTGAGCCAAGCGGCGACCTGGGGATATTCTTCGGCCTTCCACGGAGTACCGGCTAAATGGGTCCAGAGGGTTTCATCTTTTCTGCTGTTTTCCTCGCCTTCTTCCTTTAGATGCCATTGACGCATATAAGAGTAGAAGCCATCCGATTTGTAGAACATCGGTTTTTTATACGGATCAAGCGACATGTGTTCGCAGAGCGGCTTCCAGCGATTTTCGAACCAGATTTTACCGTTTTCGTGCGTCGGAATCTCTTCCCATGTGAGCAAGTCCGAAAGAGCCCATTGCTCCAAAACTCTCGGGCCGCATGCCGCGATCATCAGCCGCAAACCGTTGTCTTCCGGCGGGTTGAGTTTATCGATGTACAGCTTTTCAAATTCACCGAAGTAGTCGACCTCGGCGGCCCCGCAATGGAGTGGTAGAAAAAGGAGCATAAATAGGAGTGAGTATCTCATGGTACTTGGTATTTTTTCAAAAGCGTCAAATAAGTGTAATCGTTTCCCGACGGAATTCTCGGGGCAGGAGTTTCTTTCGGCTTCGCGGCAACGGTATCGTTCGAAAATCGCGGCGGTTTGTCCTCCGAATGCTGTTCTTGCACGGCGGATGGCTTCATAACGCCGTACATCACGACCAGCCCGAGCAAAAAGCTGCACGAACAGGCGAGCAGCGTTCCGAGGAATCGCGTCTTCGGACGCGGCGACGGAAGCTCCGTGAGAAGTTCCCGGCGAAGGTCGCGTTTGATTTTCGGTTTCAATTCCCGGAGTCGGTCTTCGAGGTCGTTCATTGCAAAAGCTCCTTGAGTCGGGCGAGTCCCTGCTGATAATCGTAATGCACGGAACTGATCGGCCGGCCGGTCAGGTCCGCGATTTCCCGGAACGTGAGGTTTCCCCAGATTTTTGAAACGACGATTTCGCGAATGTCGTCGTCGAGCTGCCGGAGCGATTCGGAAATCTCCGCGGTATCGTCCTCGGGCTCGAACCAGTCATGATCGACCAGCGCAGTCGTTCGATTGGCGCGACGTGAATGGTCGATCGCCAGATTCCGAACAACGCGGTACAACCACGCTTTCGGCGAGCGCGGCGTCGGGCTTTCCCGAAGCAGACGAATGAATGCTTCCTGAACGACATCTTCGGCAAATCCGTCCGTCCACTGCCGGGCGTAAAGCACCAACCCATGCATGTGGTCGTCGAGGATTTGTGAAAATGTCGTGGAATTCATCATGATGTCCAACACCGGTCGCGTTCCATGGTGCTGCGCCAATCAGAGCCATCTCACCCCACAAACCCGGGGCAAGCCCCGGCGCCAACGGAGAAATTTTCCGGTCGGGTCAATATCAAGACGTTTTAACAAGAATTTTTTCCAAAATTTTGCATAGAAATCGGCAACATTCTTTCGGGACCTTCACCATGGAAGCTCCGGGCAACATTGGGGAAGTGCGTGGAAATCATGTTTGGATCAAGAATGGAGCGGGAAGCGTCAGCGAGCGTAACGCTCGCTTCCCGCACGCGCGGGGCAGGCCCTGCGGCTAACGATTTACCTCGTCACCCAATACGGGGCGTCGCTGGGGGCGTCGTAACAGGCTTGCATTTGGTCGTCGACGAGGCCGAGGAACATTTGAAAACCGGCGGCTTCCTGGACGGTCAGGATTTCCTCGCAGCGGCTTCCGACGACTTTGATACCACGAGCTTCGAGAACCCGGTACGCCTTGCGGAAAACGATGAACATTTCCATGAGCGTCGTCGCGCCGGAGCCGTTGATGATCAGCACGGCCTTGTCGCCGCTTTTCGCCTTGAGGGCGTCGGCGAGCTTGTTGACCATGACTTCGGCGGTTTCGTCGGCGGGCGTAATTTTCTGCGGACCGGTTCCGCCCCCTACGCCGTGCTGGCCCATGCCGATTTCCATCTGGTCGTCCGGCAGGGTCGAAATGTATTGACCGGACTGCGGGTGCGTCGCGGTTTTCATCGTCACGGCAAG
>JAVBTU010000096.1:0-3896 GCA_031556015.1 Thermoguttaceae bacterium | reverse complement strand
AAAAGGGAGATTGTCGAGACGCTGACATCCCTGTCACGGCCGACGGCGGCGGGAAATGTAAAATGGTCGCACAGCAGTGTGTCGAGGATTCTGAAAAACGAAAAATACTGCGGCGATTTCATCATGCAAAAATCGTTCGTCGAGAACTACAAAACACACAAAGCACTTCGCAACAAAGGGCAGCGAAGACTCTATTACGAACCGGACCATCACGACGGCATCGTTTCGCGTGAGGAACATGCCCGCGCCTTGCTCCTGCTCAAATCCAATCAGGCCTCCCCCTATTTCGACAGCGGGTTTGTCATTCGAGTGATCCGGCAAGGATTATTGTCCGGTTTCATCCCCATGAATCCCGCGTTCGGCGGTTATCTTGCGAGCCATTATCTGTGCGCCTTGGAAACCGCCGGACCGCCTTTCCCGAAAATGGAAACGGTGGTGTCGCATATCGCCGGGACCAAGCGGATACGCAGGGAGCTTTTCTGCGGCCGCTGCGCCGCGGTGACCTTCTCCGAATTTGGACTGCATTTCAACACCGATTGCGTTTCCCAGATGTGCGACACCGGTTTTGTCGAGGTACTGCTGCACCCGGCCGAGCGATTGTTTGCCGTACGCAAGACCACAAGACGGAATCGCAACGCCTTTCCGTGGAATGCATCACCCCTTCGTGCCCGCGAACTGGCACGCGTCGTCTACCAATTGATGGGCTGGCAAAAAGACTGGAAGTACAAAACGACCGCCCATTGCTTTTCCAAAAAAGACGAGCGAATTCTCCTCTTCGATCTTTGCAGTTGCGAATTTCGATTCCGAGAGAACAAGAGATCCACGCAAGCCATTCCCAGCGACTGGATTTCCGGGTTCGGGGAAAATTTGCCGGAGCACATGATGCTGTGCCGGCGCGCGCTGGCGGAAAAATTGGAGAACTGGAAATTGTCGGCGTCTCCGTCGCCGGTGGATGGCTTCGAACTCGACATAAAACCGCTGACCAGAGAGGAAGCGGAAAACGAAATTGCACAAATGAGGAATGTTCATGAAAAAGGCCAAAAACAATAAAAAAGCAACCACTCGCGCAGCAAATACAAAGTCGACGAATAAGGGGCAACCCAACCTTTTCGATAAAGCCAAGGTCCAAAAAAGACAAAACGGACCTTCCGACGGTCGAAAAGTGACACCGACGACTCCAACCGTTGTCGCAGAGCCGGTCAAGATGGGGCGAGGCGGACTGAAGGATTACAAGGAATCCAAGTCGCCGTCGGTTCAACGGGTTCGCGGCGAATTTCTGTCGGATACGTTTAAGCCGAAAATCACCTTCTCCTTCAATACCGTCACGTTTAACACGGCCTGCGTCAATCTTTTCCCGGGCTGCCAGTATGTTTCCTTCAGTATCGATCTGGAGAATCTTCGCCTTATCGTCGAGCCCGAGACGGATTACGACAAAAACGGTTTGAAATTCGCCAACTTCAAAGACGGCCGCAATGTCCCGCGCACATGCAGGACCAAATACTTCTGCCTCATGTTGTACGACCTCATGAAGTGGAACCCAAACGCGAAATACCGCATTTTGACGGTGTTCCAGCAATTCGACGACAAAAAGATCATGGTGTTCAATCTCGACGAAGCCCAGCAGGTGTTTTCCGAGCTCGTGGCGACCGAAGACGGCAAGAAGAAACGCAACACCACCGTGAATATGCCATCCGATTGGAAAGACCGATTCGGCTATACGATGGAGGAACTTGACGAAAAAACACGGATTGATTTCAGCAATAAGCTGGTTATCATCGACCCGAAAACCGGCGAGAAACAATTCGGTATCACCGCGTCCAAGCCTCCGACCGCCGAAGAATTGATCCATGAACCTTACGGCGGTATCAGACCGCAAAAGAAGGAGTCGAAAAAATGACACCTAAACCGACGTTGAACGCCTGTTTGAAAAAAAGAGTGATTTACCTCAACCGAGCGACAATCGCGCTGCTCGGCAACCCTTCGCATCTCAGTTTTTGGTACGACGAAATCGAAGGGATGTTGTATGTTTCCGCGGCGGGCAAGGACGATTTGGACGCCTATGAAATCCCGAAGTATTTCTGGAAGGTCTCGCGGTCTTGCGAGGTGGCGCGCATTGCTTTTCTGAAAGCCCTGCAATATCGATTGAACTGGGAAGACGGAGCCAAATACTTCTATGCCGGAACATCGACCGACAGAGACGGTTTTCCCGTGGTCGCTTTCAACATGGCCGAGGGCAGGAAACTGCGATGATTTGTGTATCGAACCGGAGCGAGTTTACGAGATTTCGGGCGGGATTTTGGGAAAGATTTCTTCGATTTTCACGTTCGACCGCCGTTCGATCACGTTCAAGTTCGGCGAATAACCGATTCGTGATTTTCATCGATTGCCGCTCGGCGTATTCGTTACGATTGGTCGTGAACGCTTACCTTTATTCATCGGGTGGGCCGATTATTGTGAACGGTTTTTTCACCGTCGATGGAATACAAACCGTATCCTTCCGGCGGATAGCGAACTTTACCCAAGTAATTACGACAGAACTGTACGATATCCTCGGGGGACATGCCTTTTGGCAAACTTCCCACGTCGTCACGTTTTTTGTCCTCTTTTTTGATGCGTTCTTCTTCCATTTTCGTTTCTCCCAAAGTCAAGCTGGAGTTGAGTTTCCGGGATAATACCTCTTACCGAAAGCCCCTTCCTCGTACCGACTCGGTAAGACCGAGAACGCACGACTCAACGTCATCGATATTGAATTCTTCGTACCGTCCCTCAAAAATTCAAGTAAAAAAATGGAAAGTTTTCCAAAATATTCAGTCTACGGAGCGAATTGAAAAATCCTTTCGTGGTAGAAACGTTTGATTCATAAACAAATTGAAGAAGGCAAATTTCACGTAAAATCAAAAAAGCCCCCAATGTAGTAACATAGGGCGTGAAACAAGCACGGAACAGACGCCGCGGCTAACGAGGGGCGCGATCGAAGAATGACGCCAGCTCTTCGTAGAAGTCCATGTATTCCCGGGCACTGCGTTTCCAAGACCAATCCAATTGCATTCCGGTCAGCAAGATTTGACGCCAAATCTCAGGGCGGTCGTAAAAGCATTGCATCGCTCTCCAGAGCGTGAGATTCAGCTCGTGCGCGGATTCTCCCGTGAAGCTGAAACCACTCGCGGTTCCGGCGGCGATCGCGGCTTCGTCGGCGTCGACGATCGTATCGGCCAAGCCGCCGGTTTCGTGAACGATCGGGACCGCTCCGTAAAGCTGACTGTACATTTGGTTCAGGCCGCACGGCTCGTAGCGACTCGGCATGAGGAACATGTCGCAGCCCGCTTCGATCTTGTGCGCCAGTTCGTTGGAAAACATCAGTCGGGCCGCGACGTTGCGGGGATACTCCGCTTGCAGTTCCATAAGCCGGTATTCGATTCCGGGATCGCCCGTTCCCAAAAAGCAGTACTGAAGATTGTGATTGCGAATCCAGTCGGGTGCGGTTTCCAAAATCAAGTCGATCCCTTTCTGCTCTGCGAGCCGTCCAACAATCCCCATGAGCGGTGTTTTCGGGTTTTCGTCCAATCCCATTTCGTTTTGGAGCGCGGCTTTGCAGATCGGTTTCTTCTCGAACACGTCTTCGGTCGTATACTTAGCCGGGATATAGGTGTCGTTTGCGGGATTCCACGCTTGGGTACAAACGCCGTTGAGGATTCCGCGAAGCGCGTTGTTCCGAAACTGTAAAACCGATTCCATGGAGCAACCGTATTGCGGCGTCTGGATTTCCTGAGCGTACCGCGGACTGACGGTACTGATTCCCATCGCGAACATCACGCCGGTTTTCAGCAGGTTCAGCTTGCCGTAAAACTCCATTTTGTCGTACGTGAAATATTCCCAGTCGATTCCGGTCAGCGGCA
>JAVBTU010000403.1:0-3760 GCA_031556015.1 Thermoguttaceae bacterium | reverse complement strand
TTACCCCGGGTCGCATTACCTTTTATACGACCTCTTTGGATTTTTCGATGTTTGACTCGTTTGGGCATTCGCGCCATCTTTATTCTCCTCGTTATAATCGCCTTGGTTGATCCAAACTTGAATGCCGATATGGCCCTGTGCTATTTTCGCTTCCGCGAACCCGTAATCGATTTTCGCCCGCAACGTCGAAAGAGGAATGGAGCCGGCGATTTGCTTTTCGCAACGGGCCATTTCCGCTCCGCCCAAACGACCGGCCAACTGAATTTTGATCCCTTTGGCGCCGTTTTCCATCGCCAACTCCATCGACCGTTTCATGGTTCGGCGGAAACTGGCTCGTTTCACGAGCTGATCGGCGATGTCTTCGGCGACCAACTGGGCGACAATTTCGTGGTTGGCGACTTCTTCAATTTTCAGGTTAATCCGCCGACCGGTAAGCTTTTGCAAATCGTTTTGAAGCTCTTCGACTTTCTCTCCTTTACGACCGATCAAAAGACCCGGTTTGGCGGAGAAAAGAATCACGCGAACTTCATCCCGGGTTCGCTCGATTTCGATTTTCGCGATGGAAGGGTAAAGCGGCCTGCCGGCTAACTCCCGACGTTCCGAAGCGTCTTTTCGCCCCTTGATGAAGTCACGGATCTTCTTGTCCTCAACAAGCAGATCGGAGAACTCCCGTTTCGAGGCGTACCAACGACTTTTCCAATCTTCCATAATCCCGGTCCGAAAGGCGACCGGATTGACTTTTTGACCCATTGCTTATCTCTTGGTCTATATTGGTCTGTTTCTGAGGGGCTAATCCAAAACGACGGTTAAATGCGATGTTCTCTTCATGATCACGGTCGAGGATCCACGGGATTTCGGCCGCCATCGTTTCGAGTACGGTCCGGAGTCGACGCGAACGTCGGTAATCGTCAGATATTTAATGTTCGATTCACGGAGATCCTCGGCATTGTGCATCGCGCTGCGAATGACCGCCTCGAACAGCCGGGCTCCACGATTCGGATAGCAACTGAGAATTTCCAGTGCTTCGTCGGCGAACTTTCCCCGAATCAAGTCCGCAAAGACCCGAACTTTCCGCGGGCTGATCTGTGCAAATCGATGTTTGGCGATGTACGGCATTGTTCTTGATGATAAATGATTCGTGTATTCGTGGGAGTGGAGCGACGTTTAACGCTTCCCTTTTCCGCCGTGTCCGCGGAAAATTCGGGTCGGGGCGAATTCGCCGAGTTTGTGTCCGACCATTTCCTCGGTGATGAACACCTTGACGTGAGCTTTTCCGTTATGGACCAAAAACGTGTGTCCGACGAATTCCGGAACGACGGTACAAGCCCTGGCCCACGTTTTCACAGGTTCTTTTTTGTTCGCGGCATCGAGTTTTTCGACTTTCGCGTACAGCTTTGCGTTGACGAACGGGCCTTTCTTTAATGATCTACTCATTGGATTCGCTTGTGATGATTCGTTCCTGCTCGGTGTTGATCCTCAATCTTGTTTACGACAGTTTCAAAATTCCGTAACGACGACTACGACGACGGCGAATAATCGCCTTGTTCGTGGGTTTCCGTTTCTTACGCGTCGAGGTTCCCTTGGTCGGTTTTCCGGTCGGACTCACGGGGTGACGACCACCTTTGGTACGACCTTCACCACCACCGTGCGGGTGATCGATCGGGTTCATCGCGGAACCGCGTACATGGGGACGGCGTCCGAGCCAACGTTTGCGACCGGCTTTACCGATCACGATGTTCATGTGTTCGGCATTTCCGACAACGCCGATCGTCGCCCGGCAAGAGGACGGAACACGTCGGATTTCGCCGCTGGGCATGTTCAACTGGGCCCAACCGGTGTCACGGGCGACCAAGGTCGCTTTCGAGCCGGCGGTACGGCACATGACTCCGCCGCGGCCGGGTTGTAACTCAATATTGTGGATTTCGGTTCCCGGAGGAATTTCGCTGATCGGCAGACAATTGCCGACGATCGGTGCGGCGCCGGAACCGCTGTTGAGCATCGTCCCGACTTTCAAACCTTCCGGCCAGATGATGTACCGCTTTTCACCGTCCACGTAATGCAAGAGAGCGATGCGGGCTTTACGGTTCGGATCGTATTGAATTTCAGCGACTTTCGCGGCGACACCGTCTTTGTTGCGACGATAGTCGATCAAACGGTACTGCTGTTTGTGTCCGCCGCCGCGGTGTCGAACGGTGATGACACCGTGATGGTTTCGACCGCTCGACCGGATCTTCTTGCGAAGCAAAGCCTTGACCGGCTTCGCGTCCGGCGTCAGTTCCTTGAAATCACTGACGCTCATGTTACGGCGAGCCGCGTTGTTCGGTTTGTATTTTTTAACGCCCATGATGAATTTCGTGTTTTAGTCGCGCTTAGGGGTGATTCGTCTACCGCAAACTAGAAGTAATTGATACGACTTTCCGCATCAAGTTTCACCAACGCTTTTTTCCAAGAGCGTTGAACACCGATACCGTTTCGTGTTCGGCGTTTTTTGCCTTTACGATTTTGGATTTTCACCTCCAGTACCTTGACTTCAAAGAGCTTTTCGACGGCTTCTTTGATGTCCAGCTTGTTCGCCATTTTACTGACCTCGAACGAGTAAATGTTCCGATGTTCGGCGAGGTGAAAACCTTTTTCCGTGACGATCGGTCTGGTAATGACCTGATACGGCTCCAGTTTCAGTTTGGTTTTGGTTACGTCGACTTGTCTTGGCATCGTTCAACCCTCTCTGGCAACATTCCGTGCGACCGGTATGTAAAAAATTAGTTGTCTTGCTTTTTCGTCACGAAAGTTTCCAGGGCCGCTTTGGTCATCAGGATCGTTTTGGGACGTAAAATTTCGTAAGCGTTGATTTCACTGACCGGCAGGATTCGCACTCCTTCGATGTTTCGGGCACTTTTGTACGTGTTGACATCGTATGTGTCGATCGCGATCAATACAGTTCCGTTCAATTTCAGGGCGTCGAGGACTTTTGCCATCACTTTCGTCTTCGGGGCATCCATCTTCAACTCGCTGATCAACGTCACTTTGTTTTCGTGGATTTTCGACGCAATCGCCATTCGAGTCGCGGATTGCAGAGCTTTCCGGGGCAAGCGATAATACCAATTGCGGGTCGTCTTCGCGAAAATATGACCGCCGCCACGACGCACACCGCTTCGACGATGTCCGGCCCGGGCGTTACCGGTCCCTTTTTGCCGGTACATTTTCTTTTTCGCTCCGTGAACTTCTGCCCGGGTCTTCGTTTTCGCCGACCCTTGACGAAGGTTCGCCATATACATCACCACCGCGTCGTGGAGCAACTGTTTGCTGATTTTCGGCGCGATCGCTTCGGGATCGACGTCGAAATTTCCGAGCTGGGCTCCGTTAATATCGTAAATCGGCAAACTAACCATTGAAATCACCTGCACCTGAATAAACTAACGAAATGGATCACAACACGCCCGAAACTATTTTTCCTTCTTCGCGACTTTCCAAGGATTCGCTTTCGGGGCGGGCAGGTAATTCGTCGGATTGATGGTCACGAATCCGCCGCTCGGTCCGGGGACGGCTCCGCGGATGAGGATCAAATTGTTTTCCGTATCGACGTAAACCACTTTCTGATTTCTGACCGTGACTTTATCGTTTCCGTATTGGCCGGGCATTTTCTTTCCTTTCGGCGTGCGGCTCGGGAAAGCGCTGCAACCGGTACTTCCGAGGTGTCTGTGACACTTTTTCACGCCGTGCGTCGCACGCTGACCGGCGTAATTATGCCGTTTCATCACAC
>JAVBTU010000028.1:0-10311 GCA_031556015.1 Thermoguttaceae bacterium | reverse complement strand
ACCGTCCATGACCGGCATCTGGCAGTCCATCAGGATCAATGAAAATTCCTTGGCCGCGACCATATCGCAGGCGATTTGACCGTTTTCCGCGAATTCGTAACGGAATCCCGCGTTCTTGAGGATTTCCCCCTCTACGATACGATTGATTTTATTATCTTCCACAAGAAGGATCAACGGGCCGTTGCTCGACTCCGCCGATTCGTCTTTTTCGATCACCGCCGGGGTTAGCGGCGGCAGTGAATCGAATGGCCTTGGCGTTATTTTTCGCGTGACCGTCCACTGTTTCGCTTCAAGGTAGGCGGTCCCGTCGATCGGTAATGGAACGATGAACCAAAATCGTGAACCGCCGTCTCCCTTTCCGGTCTCGACCTTGCTTTCATCATAAACAGCCCCTCCCATTAACTCGACAAGGCTTTTCGATATGTAGAGTCCCAAGCCGGTTCCGCCGTATTTTCGCGAAAACGAAGCGTCACCCAATGCGAACGATTCATATAAATGTTTCATTTTTTCCTCGGAAATACCGACCCCCGTATCGAGGATTTCGACGCGGAGAATACAGGGGGTTCCGACATCCCGGGATTCGTGTCCCTCATCTGAAACAATCAATGTAATGCTTCCCTGTTCTGTAAACTTGATCGCGTTATCGAGTAGCGCGAGAATAATCTGCTCCAATCGCTCCATGTCGCCGACGAGATATCGCGGAACGACCGTCGCATATTGAACACGGAATTCGATGTTCCCTTCGGTGTCTTTTTCGTCGAGTTTTTCCGTCGCTTGGGCGATTACGGAAAAGACGAGTCCGGAAAAATCGAAACGGGCCGGATGCAGAATCACTTTCCCGGCATTGATGTCCGAAAAATCGAGGATGCCGTTGACGATGGACAGAAGTTGCTTTCCCGACGAGCGAGCCAGATCAACGTACCCTTGCTGTTTCGACGTGAGATCCGTTTCCGACAACAAGGTGGTCATTCCGATCATCCCGTTGAGCGGCGTGCGGATTTCGTGACTCATATGATCGAGGAACCGCGACTTCGCCCGGGCGGTCTGTTCCGCTTCGATGCGTCGGATCTGTTCGCTCATGTCGCGGAAACAGGCGGCCAATAATTTATGCCCGTCCTGTTCCATTCGGTCGATCACGACATGCGCCGGGAAAACGGTGTCATCCCGACGCTGCAACGTGGTTTCGAAACGCACGGTTTCCTCGGTGTCGATTCTTTCATAGAGAGCCGGCCATTTTTCCATGGACAAATTCACATCGAAATCCCAGATTTTCCGATAGAGCGGTGGTTCCGATAATTGGAAACCGAAGGCCTTGCTTCCCGCTTCGTTGATGTACCGAATGGTTCCTTCCTGGTCGAGCCAGATGACCGGTTCGGAAATGTGTTCGATCACATTGTGCATCGTTCGCAGCGCCCGTTCATCCAGGACACGTGTGGTGTCGTCGGTCACGAAAATGGCCAACTGACCCGACTCCGTCTTGAAAACCGTAATCTGGTGATACGCGTTGTATTGGTCGAAGCGGGTCGTGTAGACGCCCGGTTCACCGTCCATGGCCAAGAGGCACGACTTGAGTATCGATTCGCCGTCCAGTTTTCCGGAATCGATTCGAATATTCTCGAAATACTCCGACAATGTCCGACCGACCAGTTGCTCCTTTGTCATCCGGTTGATTTTTTCCATCGCGGGATTGAGCCCGACGTACCGAAAATCGACCGGTTTTCCGTCCGGTCCGTAAACGGCGTCGAATAACGCCAGTCCGCTCGGCGAGGCATTAAAGAGTGTCCGGAATTTGATTTCGCTTTTCTGAATCGCTTCGGCCGCCCGAAATCTCTCGGTGACGTCACGGTACGTCCAGATTCGCGTCACGCCGGTTCGCCCCTCGAAGCCGAATTCGGTGGGGACGACCCGCCATTCGTAAATCCGTCCGTCGTACAGTTCCAGCGTTCCCGATTGCGGCTGGAGTGTTTTCGTTGCGAGAATCCTGGCGTCGTTGACCTCCTTCCATTGCCGTGAAACTTTTTTGTGCAGTCCCAAGAGTGTTTCGAGTGTAGTATTCTGCCGAAAGATTTCCGGATCGCCGCCGTCGAACATTTCGATGAACCGGTTGTTCACATGACTCTTGCCGTCGAGCTCCGAAACGGCGATGATGCCGTCGTTGGACGCTTCGAGAATCGCGGCCAGATATTTTTCCCGCTCTTGAAGCGTGTTCTCCCAGTTCCGTTGTTCGGTGATATCTCGGGCAAATTCAAGAACCCGAACGACTTCGACGGTTTTGGGATCATTGATCGGATAACTGGAAATCTCAACCCAGCGAGCCAAGTGGTCGTAATAAAAGTCCTCGCGGTGTCTTTTCCCGTCTTTGAATGTTTGCACAACCGGGCAACGTTCGCAAGGATCATCCCTTCCGTGAACGGCTTTGTAGCATATATCCTCCGAAGGATAGCGAATGGGAATAATCGAGGGCATCTCTTCGTTGTGCTTCAGGATTCTCATGTCCCGGTCGAAAAAGACCAAACCGTCCCGCATAGCTCCAAACAACTCGTTGAGAAATTGTTCCTGGATTTCCGCCTCGTGCTGGTCCGTGATGTCCTGGAGGCACGACATAAACCTGGAGTCGCTCAAGCGATGCAGATACCGGCGGTAATAATGCTCCTTGCCATCGGTGTGGGAAACGACTTTTTTGTCCGTTATGATGAAGTCGAGTGCTTGCTCCTTCATCTTTTTCATATCCTCGACGTAGTCGTCGTACAAATTCCAACCGAAGGCGTCGGCCAATTCGTCCATGGAGCAGGACGGACCGCTGAAATTCAGGCCCCATTGACGGAAGAACGGATGATCCCCCTTGCTGATGAACCAACGTTTTTTCAAATCTCCCCACGCAAGGTCGAAGGTTTGTTGTCGCTGGATCAAAGCGCGAATTTGTTTGTCGTATTTTTTGAAGCGGTAAAGACTGATGATGATTCCCGTGGACAATGCCGTAACAACCACCCCGATGCCAAGGTAGACTTTTCGCCGTAAATCGCTCAAGCGTATCACGTCCGCTTTGTACTGATCGGCTTTATACATCCACTGAACCCTCGCATGCGGATTGATCGTATAATGGAGTTTGATCGCATCGTCCATCAAGCGGTTGAGTTCGGCATTTTTTTCGCTGTAAAGATAACGCAGGAAAGCGACCGCGGAAATATCACCGTACGCGCGCAGGTTGTAGTCCTTGAGGATCGAATAGTGATAATTGAACGCCATTTCGCTGATGAAGGTGACGTCGACTTTTCGCTGCTTCAGCGCCGAAAGGAGCGCCAATCGGGATTCGAAAATTTCCGGTTCGGTACCTGTCAGCACATTCCAATTAAAAAATTCGGCGCAATTTTTCGTGGCGCCGACTTTCATTTCCTGCAAATCCCTGGTGTCGGTTTGACCGTAAGTGTAGGCTCGGATCGTATCCCGCCATATCGGCGCCGAATACGCGAAATCCGGGCTTTTCCAAACTTCATCCCGACTGTATTGGGACGCGATGAGTTGACATTGACCGTTTCGCAGAAGCTCCGTCGCGGTCGGATGGTTCCCCTGGAAATAATCAACGTCCAAGGTTTCCACGGGAACACCGGTCAATTCCTGAAAAATTCCGTGAATTTCCGCCAACATTCCTTGCCGTTTTCCATTCTCTTCATAGCTCATTGGGTAGAGCGAGCCGCTGTCGAAAATTTTGATGGACTTGTATTTCTTGCGAAACGCCGCAATGTCGGCGGCAAAGTGGACTTGTTCGGATCGGATCAGTTCTTTTCTTCTGGCTTCCAGCGTCGCGGGAATGATTTTTTGTCCTTCCGGAGTCTGTAAATACCGGTTGACGATTTCGATCAACGGCTTGAGTTTTTCGTTCTTGCTCAGGAACCCCTGGTCGACAAAGAAATTCGGGACCAACTGTTCATTATCGACGGTCGGATGACGCATGATTTCCAGTTCGGCGTTGTCGGCTGTCGCGAAGCAGATGATTTCGCCCTGCTCCAACCCTTGCATCATCGCGTCCATCGTCGGGTAGTACACGACCAATCCGTTCGGTTGAAGATAAGTGACCAGCGGCTTTTGCATACTGGAACCGTTCAGAAGCCCAACCTTTTTGTTCGTCAGGTTCACGAGCATGCCGAGCGGGTCCCGGACCCTGGTCACGATTTCGGCGTCGGCCCGAAAAATCGGATCGATGGAAAGATATTGTTTTCGTCGCTGCTCGGTCAAACCGATCGGACCGTAAAAATCGACCTCGCCGCTTTGGATCTGTTCGAACGCGGCGGTCCAGTCAAGCTTGCGTACTTCGACTTTCAGCCCGAATTGTTTCTCCAGCATTTCGAGGAAAGGCGCGATCATTCCCGCATGGGAGCCGTCCGGCAGCTTGGCGGAGACGACTTCGTAGGAATAGGCCAATCGAATCGGCGTGGATCTCAACGATTCAAGGACTTGCTTTTCCTGTGCGGTGGGAACGAAGTCGGCCGCCGAAACGGAAGAGATTCCTGCCGTTATCCCATGAATGGCGAGCAGGAGAAGTGCCGGGAGCACAAAAGAGCGGGAGAGAGATGTTTTTATGTAGTCCATTTCCCAGCCTTGTCGGTTTGAGGTGGTGTTGCCCGGATCGCGGAGTATCCGGACAACAAGCGGGGGAAGCCCTATGAGAAAAGCCAATCATGGATTTTGGAGCGCCCTCCCGACGACCGGTAGGAGGTAATTTCCTTATCTATTATACATAAATTGACTCAGGATTTTCCTACAGAAGAGTTTTTTTTTCAGTTTTCTTGATTTTATACGGTTCACGGCTCCATGTCGTTTCATACAAAAGCCGTTCACCGGACGTACCGGGAACGGCTCTCGACGGTGGGGATGCTTTCTTACGCCAATTTGAATCGGGCGATCAACGCTTGTAATTGCGTCGCTTGGCCGCTCATCTCGTTGGCGGCGCTGGCGGATTCTTCGGCGCTGGCGGTGTTTTGCTGCGTCACGGCGTCAATCTGCTGCAAGCCGATAGTGACCTGATTCACACCTTGCGCCTGTTCGTTGCTCGCCACGGCGATTCCGGCAACCAAATCGGTCGTCTGTTTAATCTGGTCGACGATCGTGTTCAAGACTTCCGAAGTATGGGACGACACTTCTCCCCCCTTCTCGATTTCCTTGCCGCTGGTCGCGATCAGTTCGGCGGTTTCCTGCGCGGCTTTGGCACTTCGGGCCGCTAAATTGCGGACTTCCTCGGCAACGACGGCGAAACCTTTGCCGTGCTGGCCGGCGCGGGCCGCTTCCACGGCGGCGTTCAGGGCGAGCAGATTCGTTTGAAACGCGATGTCGTCGATCACCTTAATGACCCGCTGCACTTCTTCGGAATTTTTCGTAATTCGTTCCATTGAGACGTTCATGTCCCGCATCGCTTGCTGACCTTCCGAGGCCGCTTGAGTCGCCTTTTGCGCCAAATCGCGGGCATTTCCCGCACTTTCCGCATTGGTTTTCGTCTGGCTGCTGATGTCGCTCATGGAAGCGGTGATCTGCTCCAGGCTCGCGGCGGATTCCTGGGCTCCGCTGGACAAAGCCTGGGAAGCGGTCGACACTTCGCCGGAGCCGACCGCCACCTGCGAAACCGCCGTGTTCACCTGACGCAACGCGTCGTTGACGGCGGCGATCATGTTTTTCAGGCCGATGTTCATCGAATCCTTGTCCGTCTTCGGCTTGATCTGAACGGTCCAATCACCGTGAGAAAGCGAATCGGCCATGCCGGAAACGCTTTGGTAATCGCGGAGAACCATACCGGCTGCTTTGGCCAGATCCCCGGTTTCGTCTTTACGGCTGAGGAACTCTTCGGGAATACGCACGGAAATATCCCCTTCCCCGGCGACCGAATTCATTAGCGACGTCACACCCTTGATCCCCGTCGTGATGTCCGAACGGAGAACAAGTCCGAGGATGGTTCCGACGATAACACCACAAAGGATGGCGAAGATGATGCCGTAAGAGGCGCTGTTGTCGATATCCGCGACGATTTTTTCGCAGTCGGCCATGTCGCCACGCAACAGGTCGAGCGTTGTGTTTGCCGCTTTGCCGAATCGTAGGGCGATTTCGGCGGAGACTTCATCGCAATGGACCATGTCCACGCTCGTTTGAATGTCGTCGACAAGCGCTGACTTCCATGTCTCCATTCCGGTGACGGCGACATCGACTAGTCTTCGACCTTCGTCCGTGGTCAGCCCGCCTTTGATCTTCTTCAGCGAATCGGTGACGACGGGGAAGATGCCCATGGCTTCATTTTTAAAACCGTCGCGTTTTTCCACGTCGGTTATGTTGAGGTCGACGTCCCGGTTGAGCCGCCGAATTTTTTCCGCTTGCTCCAAGAGCAGGGCGGTTTCCTGAATTTGTTCGAAGCGCGCTTGAGGTACGAAAACCGCGTCACCATCCTTTTTGGCGTTTTCCAAGGTCACTTTATCGATAAGCGCGATCAAGTCCCGGGTCGCTTTCACCGCACTGTTCGCCGCCGCCAAACGAATCTCGGCGGCTTTGGTGCTTTTCGCATAAAGATCGACGTATTTATGTTGTTCCGCCTTGTAGAGTTCCGCTTCCTTTTTGATGTTCGCGACCTCCGCGCTAATTTTGTTGTCGGCGCGATCGTTAGCAAGGATTCTTTTGGAAAGCGGTTCGATATTCGCCAAAATCTTGTCGACGTTCTCGTCCAAGTTTTTGACCTCCTTCGGGTCCTTGGTCAACGTGTAGAGAGCCGAGGCGATTTGGGCGGAGTACGACTGGCTCACCATGTCGTTCGCCTGACGGTTGATGTCGGCCAGGTCGTTCATGTACTTGACCTCGGTCGCGACAAGGCCGAGGCAGATATACCCGGCGATCCCGACGAGCAAGATGATGAGCGAAAGCAGGGCAAACCCCCACATGAGTTTGGTACCGATTTTAAAATTTTTGAGCATGACTTACGTTTCCTTGGTGAATGCGGTGATGATCGACGAGTGTAGTGCGACAGAAGAGAGGTACGCGAATTTCCATGATGAAATCAACGATTTCGAACGCCGAAAGCCGTCCCACTCATAGTTTAGGTCACACAGGACACGATTGATGGCGACAAGCTAAGAAAATCGGTAATTTTTACCTGAATAATCGTCGTAACCGAAACAAACGATACACGCGATACGACAGCGGTAAAGAAACAGGGAGCCCGCCCGAAGCCTCAGCACCCCAGCGGCTCGAACAAATGCCGAAGCAAATCGCGAAGCGGTGGATGTTGGATTTTGTCGGCGATTTCTTCCGCCCTTTTTCCATACTTGTCGATCAGGAGACGGGCTTTGTCGAATACGCCCGCGTTTTCGTACAATTCGCGGGTCCGCCCGAGGATTTCCGCGTTTTCCCGCTCCGTGAAAGCGTTAGTAGGAGACAGACCGAGGTTTTTCAAAAGAAACTCGCGATCTTCGCCCTGGTGCGATTCGAGAGCGAACGCTCCCAAGATCGTCGGACGACCTCGCAACACATCCTGGGCCGCGATCTGCTTGTTGTTCGTATCGGGCGTCCAGTCCTCCAGATCGTTCTTGATTTGAAACGCGATTCCCAGGTATCGCGCGAACAGGGAAATCGGCTCGGCGATTTCGCTCAGGAATTTCTCGTCCGATTCCGGCTTTTCCTCACGTAAGAAGACACCCCAGCGGATCCCGGCGTAAAGGGCCGCCTCAAAAGCGGGCGAGGTTTTCCGTCCGTAAATTTTCAAGGAATCCGTCGGCGTCAACGTCCGGTCGCGCCCGATTCGCCAAAACAATTCCGCGCCCTGTCCTTCGCAAAGTTTCGTGTGCGCTTCACACATTTTCGCGAGAATGTCCAAGCGAACGATCGCGGACTCCCGCCCCAATTCCGGCGAATGCTCCGTCATGAGACGGTATCCCAATCCGATGAGATAATCGCCGAGATTGATCGCGGTGGGAACGCCGTACAGCCGGTGCAGCGTCGGACGCCCGTATCGGAACGAATCGTCGTCTTCAATATCGTCGTGAATCAACGATGCTTTGTGAAACACTTCGATCGCTAAAGCCGTGCGTTTGACGATCGAAGGAAAATCCGCGACCGCCGAAGCCCCGTCGCCGCGCAGCCCCAAGGAGCCGGTTAGCGCGTCGAACGCCGCAAGCGTGATGAACGGGCGGTAGTACTTCCCGCCGCTTTCGAGAAATTCCCGGGCCGCTTGTTCCGTTCGTTCCAAAGAACCGGAAGATTCGGATTGTAAATCGCTTTTGGGAAGAAATTCTCGGGTCAACGAAGCCGCTTGTCGCAACAGATGCAGCCAAGTCGGAGCGGACGAAAGCTCCGGATGCTCCTGCGCCGGAGGTGAAGCCGGGGGCGTGTACGGAATATCGATCATCTCCCGGACCCAGGAAACATCGACCTTCGAATCCTTGCAATCGGCGTCCAACAAAGGAACCGCGGCGGCGGGGATACCGGCCAATTGGAGTTTTTCGAATGCCCGCTCCAACGATTTCAAGCAACCGACCCCGAGGATCGCGTCGGTCTTTCCGCTGAGGATCGACTGCATCACGACCGGAGTTCCTTCGGCAATCAGGACGGTATACCCGAGCGATTCGGCGTACGTTTTCAGGTCGGTCAGTCGACACTGTCCGCAGCCGCGACAATGCAATCCCTCCGCGTCGTACGGGGCGGGGCACAGTACGGAATTTCTCATGCAGTGCGGCAGGAGAAGCATACGCCGGGAGAACGGGACGGCGGTGATCCGCTCTTTCCAGAATGCGCTGCCAAGCAGAACCATCGCCCAGGGAACGAATTCGTCGGAATACCCGAGTTCCTGCAAAAGCGTTTGGGCCAAGGATTCCAGGGAGTGCCGATTGATCGAAAACGACCGGCCGAGCCGTGCGGCTTCGAGCTGCAAACGCGCTTTGATCCGCTCCCGCTGCTGCGGCGAATCGGGAACACGATGCGGAACGGGAAGTGTCGAAGTCAAGTCAGCAAAACAGTGGGACTGCGAAAACGAAACAACGGCATCGGGCAACCGTCTTCCCGACGCCAAACCGTCTCATTCAAACACGAACCTCGAATAAAAGAAAGGGGTGGAAAGAAAATGAATCATTCCGGGTGCGCACAAATTTCCGGGGCAAGAGGTGTCTCATTCTTGAACGCAGTGTACTCACGGAGTGAAAGCCTGCCCAGAGTACTCGAAGGGAAGTCCCATGCCTTCCGTGGGGAACTTTTTCCAGGAAAGCGTCGTTCCCGTGGTCGTCAAGAAAAAACGTTGAGCGTCACACGACATTAAGGATTCCAAGGGAAAAACAGGAATTGGGCGAACTGGAATATCGAACAAAAGAACCTCCGTCGAGAATTGGCGTATTTTTATCATTACAAGGCACGTGGATTTCTCGCCCCAAGGCGAAAAAATCGACGACTATAACTTGCACAGTACAAATACTCACGTAACGGAAGAACTCCGACATTATACATTTTTTCGGCGCTTTTAGCGAATTGTTCAGTGGCTTCGCTCAGTTCTTCATATTTATCGTGAATCATTTTTTGCAACTCAACTTTTACTGTCGCATTATTTGTGTGCTTGGACTTCCATACAAACAGCTCTAATTGAGCACGATCACAATAGATTTGCGATAAGATCAAATCGTAATCGATCCGGGGAATTTTACCGGAATCTGTTTTTTCCTGTATTTGATCGAGTAGGGCTTTTGCTTTTTCCACCTGATTTTTCAAAATCATTTCGATTTCGACGGATCCTTTTGAGTCATTATTCGTTGTGATATTCTTACTCGGTGAGGAAACTTCTTTGCTTTCTGCGAATTCTTCGGCTCCCAATTTGATTTTTTGTATCATCTCGCCTATTTCCGTGAGATCATTCAGAGACAATATCCCGGCTTGGTACATCTCATCGGAGCGTTGATTCAGCCGATCCGCACACTCGAAAAGGACCTTCTTGACGGTCGCAGAGTCCTGCTGCCATTCTCCGCCGTTAAGCAATCGAGTTCCTTGGATTCAAGGCTTGCTCGAATCGCTCGGTCCGATCCTCCAATTGTGGGGCAACCTCGAAAAGTATGTCGAGCAGCTTCAATTGCCGGGAATGGAGGTGGGACGATGAAAAAGACTTTCATGAATTACGGCGTTCTCCGATCGAAGATCTCCCAAACCGCAAAATTGGTTTGGCATTTGCCGTCGAGGTACATCGTACGAAAACCTTTCAGGGCCGGGGCGTGTTTTCCGTCCAGTTTGTCGACGACGGGCGAAAGTCGTCGAAATCCGTCGGCGACGAGTTCGCGGGAGACGACCGCTTCGAGACCGTTGACTTTA
>JAVBTU010000167.1:0-9498 GCA_031556015.1 Thermoguttaceae bacterium | reverse complement strand
CTTTGGCCATGATTCACCTCCTTGTTTTGGCTTAAACAAAGAGAATTATGGCCTTTTTTCGTTTTTAGGTCATTAGCAAATTTCCTAGTCTATCCATTTTTTTCAGCCCCCAAAGTACGAAATGATCAGGAATTTTTCTTCATTTCTTATTCGATTCCGAATCACTGCGAGCCAACTTTCGGCAGGCTGATTGCCGCCTCGTTATTCAACGCATACGCACACGCCTGTCCCAACCGGCTCTTCGGCAGGATCATCGGATCGCTTTGGCACTGGCGGCACAGATCGAAAAACGCTTCGAGCAACGGCACGGATTCCGCTTGACGCCGCTCGTACTTGTCGCCAATCGGCGATTCCTTGATTTCCGCTTCGATTTTGTACAGTTCTTTGTAAAGATTCAAAAATCGTTTCACCCAGTCGGGTTCATCGTTTTCCGCTTCGACGAAGCCCCGTCGGCAATGAGCGTTGCAGCCGACCTCTTCCGGAGGAGGATTCTCCGGATCGAGAATTTTCGGAGCGAACAACGCATTGTAATTTCCGTGGGCGTCACATTGAACGCGCTTCGAATACCACTTCAAAAACTCGTAGATCGGTGCCGCCGTTTGATTCGGCTGAACTTCGAACACGTTGTACGGCCGGTCGGCACCACCGATGTAAACGTACATATTGCCCGTCGCGATCCGGTTTTTCTCGTTCGGAAGGCGAACCGGAGCGGGCTAGGCGTCGGTGTTGATGCAATACGATTCCTTGATTTCCGACTTCATCAATCCGGCCAACCCTTCGAGTTGATCGGCGATTTGATCACGCCAATGGCAGACGGAACTCTCGGCGATTTCGACCTTTGCGCTTTTGAGCAACCGTCCGACCTGCCGATGAATCGGAAGATGGTCACAATATCTATTCACTAAAACCGCCGCCACGAACTCCGTCGTGACCGAACCGTGGTCGATGTTGCGGATCGGCATCTCGGCGATGATGATCTTGTTGCCGAAACAGTCGCAATCCGGTTTCATCCGTTGGCGAATGAAACGGATCACTTCGAGCACCATCGGAATGTAATTCATCACCTCTGTGATCTCGACGCCCATCGGGACGTAGTCCTTGCCGCAACTCGCGCAACGGCATTCGTCCGGATGCAGGGAAACGTGGACGTCGCGACGCGGAATATTCGGCGGGAACGGTTTGCGACCGCCGCCTCCATGTTTCTTTTTCGAATTTTGTGTTTCGGTCGGGTCGTTTGACACCTTTTCGCCGTCCGATTTCTTGCTCTTTTTCGTCTTCTCGGATTTCTTGCCGAAAAGCATTTTCGTCAGCTTCTCGACCTGCGCTTTCAAGTCGGCGATGATCGCATCATTTTCGGCGTCACGCTGTTTCAAAACAGCGATCTCTTCGAGCAATTCTTCGTAAGTCGGTGTCCGTTGATCTTCCATGTCGCGAAGAATATGAAATTCTTCGCGGCATGTCAAGATTCATTTGGAGCTGTATTTTTCAGCGTGAAACGTTTTTGCCGCCGGACGTCGACCGGTTCGATCCCTTCGAGAATCATGGCAAGCTGGGCGGCGGTCACGAGGGCGACTGGTTTCGTTCCGTCGATTAACGATACGGGTATACGAAAGCGTCCCGCTTCAAGGCGCTTGTACCATTGGGCGTAACCGTCGCGGTCCCAGTAAAGGATTTTGAGCCGGTCGGCGGCGCGATTGATGAAAACGAAAAACGTCCCGTCGAGCGGATTTCGTTGAAAACCGTTTTTGACGATGGCGGCCAGTCCGTCGAACGATTTTCGCATGTCGACGGGAGTGGTGGCAATGTAAATCGGCCTGGGAAAGCTGTTCAACATGACGCCGCATCCAAACGATGAAGGATTTCGACCAATGTGTCGGGGGACGTATCGACAGGAAATCGCAGTGTCAAACCGTTTTTCGTGACGACTTCGATTGGTGATGCGGACGACGTCGAACGGGCATCGTCGACGACCTGAAGCGGCAGAAAGGTCGTGCGGGCCGGAGAAATATCGCTTCGGTGTTGTTCAATCCAATTGTTGACGGACTGCGGCGAACATTCCAATTGACGAGCGACTTGGGCGACGGGGCGGTGGTGCAGGAGAACTTGTTCGACGGCTCTGCGTTTGAAAGCGGCGTCATATCGCGGCGGACGTTTTTTCGGCATGGGAAGGTGGTGGTGAAAGGAATCTTGACGTAAAGTACGACAAAATTCCTATCGACCAAGATCACGCCAAGCTGAATACGTCATTCGTGGAAGGGATACGAATAGCCTTTCAGAAATTCGTAAATCAGGCCTGCCGTCTGGTTCGGTTGAACGTCGAACACATTGTAAGGTCGGTCGACATATTGCCCGTCGCGATCCGGTTTTTCTCGTTCGGAAGGCGAACAGGGGCGGGCGAGGCGTCCGTGTTGATACAATACGATTGCTTGATTTCCTCTTTTTCCAGTTGGCTAATCCTTCAGGCTGATCCGCGATGGTATCCCGGCGACAATCAGGGTGTTCGTTACGCGGCGTTGTATCTGCTGATCGAAGTGGACCAGGACGCCGCCGCCGAGGAGTTGTACGAAAGCTACTCCGACGACGGATCGGCGTGGTGGCGTTTCGGTCGGGCTTTGCTGGACTTTCGAAAATCGGGTGACACCCCCAAGGCCCGCTCAAGTTTACAAGACGCGATCAAATATAATCCTTACGTACCGCAATATCTGCTCGAAATCAAACGGCGTCCGCCGACGCCGCCGGGCCACTACGGAATCGGCGACGAAAACGAAGCGATGTACTATTATGACGCCGCGATCCGTGCCTGGGCGCATACCGACGACGTATACGATTGGCTGCTCGACGTGTCGAAAGAGTTCTTTGAGAAAGAAAACAAGAAACGGAAAAGATGAGGGCGAAGAGGAGCTCAAAGCTTTTTCGGTGTCACAACCCAAGAAACCTCTCAAAACAATGCCGAAAAACACGGGGGTAAAATTTTCCGTAATTACGGAAAAAAGTGCCCCGCTTACGGAGAAACCTTGGAAATCCTTGAGTCAAAATGAGACACCTTGACACGACTTGAGATTCACATTAGAATCGCCAAGACACTGGAGATTACAGGGTTTGAGGCTGTTTTTCAAACGAAAAAGAACGTCCCTCTTAATCCGTGGGTCGAAGGTCCGAGTCCTTCAGGGGGCATTTAGTTAAGTCTTTTAGAATCAAGTGGTTGCAGCACTTTAGAAATTCAGTTGTATGGGTTATTGAAACTTATCAAACATCGTAATTACGATGTTTGGAGAGGGAAAGTGACTTATGCCGAAACTGAAGTATCAAATCCCGAAATTGTGTCGCGACCGAAATCAGGCACTTACATGGCACAAAGGAAAGAGAGTTTATCACGGTGTTTGGGGATCGCCCGAAGCCAAAAAGGACCGTGAGCGGTTCGTTGCCGCTTTGCTGGAAAATCCGGAGCAGCCTCTGCTGAATAACAAAATCGGTGACGTCCTTGTTTCGGAGCTTGCCGTCCGTTATCTGCGGCACTTCGAGCCTCGATTGGACCGAGCCGAGTTTCTTCACTCCAAGCGAGCCATCGGTTATCTGATCGAACCCTATGGAGCATTCACTGTTAATGAGTTTTCTCCGAAGAAACTGAAGGTATGCCGCGATCAAATGGTCAAAGCCGGTACGCTGTGCCGCTCGCAGATCAACAAGCAAATCGGACGAATCATCCGAATCTTTGCGTGGGGTGTTGAAGAAGAATTGGTGCGTCCGGACATCGTAGCCGCACTTCGGGAAGTCAAAAATCTCCAACGTGGTGAACGTGGTACGTTTGACAATCCGCCCCGTCAAGATGTTCCCGACGACGTAGTGAATGGTCCGGAATTTCACGGGGTAATCGGCGGTAGGATTTCGGCGGCCTGATCCAGGGTGTGTCTTTGACCCAACCGAGGGCGTCCCGGTTTCTGGGTCCGGGCGGTCCAATCTTGAGAAATATTGAGTTGAGGTGTCGGCAGTGTTTGCGCTCGGTTTCCAGCGATTGGCCGAGCGCTCGAAGCCCAAGAGTGAATTTGGCGCTGATCGCCGGAGTGATGTCGAAAATATTGATATCACTAACGATATTCATATACCGCTCGGCGGAGATCATGTAGTTTTCGATGGTCGCTACGGAGACTTGTCCATACCAGAACGTCGGCGCATAAATTGTGCGCAGAAAATCAGAAAATTTGAGCATGGGGGGTACGATAAAAAGGGGGTGAAGATTTTGGTAAGCCCCAACGTTAGCAGATAATAGGTTTTAAATCAAGATTAAACCTAAAAAAAAGTGATTTGATCTTCACAAGATAAGCTAAATGTGCTATAAGGAAATCATCGAAACGGCGTATTCAAATCCGTTTTGACTGCTGGACTGTCGATCCAGTGGTTGCGGGTTCGAGTCCCGTCGTCCTCGTTGCAGGGAAAATTCTTTTGCGTTAAAAGGGTTACTTGATGTGCCCAGCGTTGGGGAGTGTTCCATGGATACTCCCCTCCTTTCTTTGCGCTCGAAAATTCTTTGACCGCTCTTGATTTACCACCTAATTTCTGGTACGGTTTGCTCTTCACACAAAGTTTCACCCCCCTTTTATCGTACCCCTTATGCTCAAATTTTCCGATTTTCCGCGCACGATTTATGCCCGACGTTCTGGTATGGTCAGGTCTCCGTTGCGGCCATCGAAAACTCCTTGATCGCAGCCGAGCGGCATATGTATTTCGCACGTAATGTCAATGTTTTCGACATTAACCCGGCAATCAACGCCAAATTCACTCTCGGTTTGCGAGAGTTCGGCCAATCCTTGGAAAACGAGTGCAAACACTGCCGACATCTTAATCGGCCCATAATTCAATGAGAATCGCGATTTATTTTTTGGTTTGCGTTTCGATCGTTTGGATGACACCCTCGGTTGAGGCCGGGGAATCGGTCGTTTCGGAAAAAATTTTGGAGAACCCGTCGGTCAAGCGTGTCCTGAACGCTTGCCAAATCGCGGACAAAAAAGCCGGGGACGACTGTGTTCGAGCGACGAAAAAGCTCGTCGACGCGATGAAAAAACAAGGACAACGAGGTTTGGTCGACGAACTCCAGGCCGATCTGGAGAATCTGGGGTCCGACGGGTTTTCGCCGTATGAACTGACGCGACATGACACCTCGCCGGCCCGACGAGAGGCAGCGGCGAAATTCGCGGAAAACCGCAAAACCTGCGTCGACGAACTGGAAAAAATCGTCGCCCGCCTCGACAAACGCAACAGCGACGAGGAAGCGGCCGAAGTTCGGGCATTGATCACGGCGATCAAAAAGAAATCGGTCGTTTTCTCACGGGGTCAAATCGTTTCCTTGAACGATTCTCTCGCCAAAACTCCGACGGCGTTCACCCAGGGGCGGTTCCTCGCCGACGACAACTGGATCGACAATGTCCGGATTTCCCCGAACGGAAAAATCGTCGTCGGGACAGGCGGCAACGGCTGGGCGGCCGCTTGGAATACCGAGACGGGAAAAATCGCAACGACTTTCCCGGACCGTAAAGGGAATCCTTTCGCCGGCGCCTTTTCCGCCGACGGACGCAAGTACTTCGTCGGTTGCACCAACGGTTGGGTGTGTCGTTACGACGTGAACACCTGGAACCTGGAAGCGTCGATGAAACAGGGAGACGACATGGTTCTCCAGCTCGTTCCCCATTCGGACGGGTCCGTTTACACCGCCGATAGCGGTGAAGGGATCAAACGGTTCGATTTTCGGACGAATCAAACCGAAACGTTCGCCGCTCCCCGGTCGGCCCGTGCTTTGGAACTCAACAAGGAAGAAACGGCGCTCCTCGCGGGTTTTACCGACGGGACGGTCGCGATTTATGATCTGAAAACCAAAAAACCGCTCAATCTCTGGAAGCATAGCGACCACGAGGTTCAAACGGTCCGGTTTTACAAACATTCGACGCAGGCGATCAGCGGGTCCGGCGATTCGACGGTCGCGATTTGGAACACGAAAACGGGCGAACGGATCGTTCTGTTCTCCGATTTTCCGAAAGCTCCGCGCGATCTGGTATTCGACAAGGACGAATCGGTGCTGTTCGTCGCTCTCAGTCAATGGTGGGACAACGCCCCCGACGGAACCTATCCGGTCGTGATGATCGACTTGAAGACGAAGCTGCCGGTCCGTTCGTTTCCGGTCAAGGAACGTTGTTCCAGTTCCGTCGCCCTCGCGCCCGACGGAAAACTCCACTACACCGGTGGACGACACGATGACGGCGTCCGAATCGGGAACGTTCCCGACCGTCAAGCCGTCGAAAAAACGATCAAGCGACTTCGCCCCGACGACGAAAAAACGAGTCCGATCCTGCGTTGAAACGAATCCGCCTCTTACGAATTCTTCTTGTTCGCATACACGAGAACGTGTGTGAAGAACGAGTGGACGTCTTCCACGACTTCGTAGCAGCGGATCGGAACGTGTAAATTGACGTCGGAGAGTCCCTGGAGTTTCCCGCCGTCGAAACCGGTCAGTCCGAGGACCTTCGCCCCGCCGGCCCGGGCATATTCGGCCGCTTTGATCACGTTCGGCGAGTTGCCGCTGGACGAAATCAACACCACCAGATCGCCCGGATTCATCAGGTTGCGGAGTTGCCCTTCGAAAATCGTTTCGTAACCGCAATCATTTCCCAAAGCGGTGATCGTCGAGACGTTGCCGCAAAGCGTCAGGATGCGCGGCGGTTTATCGTTCGGCCCGGCGACGTTTTTTCCGAAGTCGGCCGCAAGATGGACCGCCAACGCCGCGCTGCCGCCGTTGCCCGCCGTGAAAATCTGTTTGTCCGCCGCATAAGTCGTCCCGACAAGCTCCACTGCTTTCGCCAGGGCGTCCCGGTCGACTCGCGCGATCTGATCGCTGAACATTTCGTGATATTCGCTTATTTTTTGCATTTTTATTCAAAGTAGTTAGTGGAAAGAGCCGCGCGTGAAGCGCAGCGCAACTTGCGGAACACCAAAACGGCGTCAACGAATTTTCCAGGTCCCGACGATCTCCATGGTGTTACGCAGGAGCCGCTCGGCGCTTTGCCGGGTGTCGGATTCCGTGTAAAGGCGAAACTCCGGGGCGTTGCCGGACGGTCGCAGGTGAACGATGTCGTTGTCGCCGAAAAACATCCGCAGGCCGTCCGTGGTGTCGAAACCGGACAGTTCGCCGAACGTTTTGAACGTCTCTTCGAGCGTTTCCGTGCCGCCGAGAATCAGTTCTTCGAGTTTCTGTTGCGAATAAAGTGACGAAACGTTCGTGATCCGGTCGCTCATCACGTACCGTCGTGGAAGATGCTCGACGAGCGTGGAAACGGGAACGCCCTGTCCTTTGGCCATGCACAGCGCGGCGATATGCACGATCGCCGGGTCCCGGGTCGGCAGAGCGGTCAGCGGCGAATCGGCCCACTCGTCGATCATCATCGGCAGCGCCGTGAAAAACCCGCCGTTCGCCTCAAAGCCGACGACGCGGCGGCACCCCGATTCCACGGCCCGGTTCATCGCTTCGACCACGTAGGGGGATCCGATTTTCGTGCGGGATATTTTCGGGAACCATTTGCATCGCTCCAGCGCGGAGCTGGAGCTGACCGGTGTCACGACGCAATCGGCCGCCAGGTATCTTGCCGTCAGAATCCCGAGCGTGTCACCACGGACCCATTGCCCGAGCTCGTCGAACAGCAACGGGCGATCGCTGTCGCCGTCGGTCGAAAGAATCGCGTCGAATCGGGGATTGACGAGGTCCGTCGTTCCGGAGGAACCGCTCGCCCACTGCCGGGCAAGTTGTAAATCCTCGGGCCGGACCGCTTCGGTGTCGACCGGCATGAAAACGTCGGTACGTCCGAGCCGTGTCACCTTGGCGCCAAGCGATTCGTACAGTTCGGGAAGCAGGTCCCGCCCGACCGCGGAGTGTTCGTAATATCCGATTCGCATCCCCTGAAGGACGCCGCCGGGAAGCGCCTTGAGAAATCGGTCCAGGTAAAGCCGTTTCGCGGTTGGCTCGTCGGAAACCGGGGCCGCGAACTTGACGCCGTCGAGAAACATCCCTTTCGAGTCGAATTCGGCGTCGCGGATGTCGACGACCTCCGCTTTGATACCGCTCTCGTCCTTCTTAAGAATTTCGCCGCCGGCGAGGTTGAATTTTAGTCCGTTGCGGTCGTCCGGAATATGGCTCCCCGTGACCATGACGGACGGGATTTTTTTGGTCAATCCGTACAGCGCGGCGACCGGGGAGGGAACCTTGCCGCAATCGATCGGCGTGCTCCCGGAATCGACGACCGCTTTGGCGACCGCCTTGAGAATTCGCGGCGTGCTTTTCCGCAGATCCCCGGCAATCGCGACGTGAGGCGGCACGGCACCTTCGGCTCTCCGAACGTATTGCAGGAAACCGATCGTGTACAAATAACACGCCTGATCCGTCAAGTCGCTGACGAGCCCGCGTGCGCCGCTGGTTCCAAACTTGACGCCACTGATTTGATCGATTCGGTATTTCATAAATGAGACGGTAGGTTGTTGGGGGAGTTATCCTGATATTACGCCAATCAGAGCCGCGCACGAAGTAAGCGGTATTGTGGTCAAATATTTGTGGAAAAAATTATGATGCTGTTAGCTCGAACACCGCTTACTACGTGCGCGGTTCTGATTCGAAGGGGGGGGGGGGGCTCAAAGCATCAATCCCGACGGCATAAACATCTTGCCGAGCAGTTTGGCGGATTGAGCCATTTGCTCTGAAAGGATGCCTCTCCAGGTCGCTCGATAAATGGCGTCACGGCCTTCATATCGATTGATGACCTGCAAATCCATTTTATCGCTCAGTGATCGCATGACCGTTTCCGGACAAGGATGGTCGCTTTCCGCCAAGCGCCGGGACTCGGCGATCTTCTCCTCCAATTGCTGCGACAACAACTCGACGTCAGCCCGGCAGGTCTCGTTTTTCGAGTCGGGAGACTCGTCGATTTTCTCATAACGCTTGAGATCCATCGCAAGACCGAAAAATTCCGGGCCCAAAGCGATCACGCATGGAAGCAACTCCTGCTCCTCTTCCGGCTTGACGTACACGATTTTGTAGGTGATGCCGTCGTTTTGACGCAGGTCTTCCAGCGTGAAACGCATCTGACTCAATTCGTCCATAATCTTCCCGGGCTCCTCTCCCAACGCCTTGTCGCCTATTGCAGTGCAGGAGTTCACGAACTTTTGGGCATAGGGAAGGACCATTTCCATTTGACCTCGCGAAAAAGAAATTCCGACGAACCATTTTTCCTCGAAAAGGTGAACAGCCAAGTCGATCGGGCGATTTTCTTCTTCCGGGGAAATCGTACTACGAAAAGCGTCCAGAAAATCCGCAAGAGATTGCGCGGCGTCGGCGTTGAGCTGGTCGATCAACTCCACGGGCAAGGCGTCCGGATCATTCGCGGACTCCGGAGCTTGAACGGGATAATTCACGACGATTCCCTCTTTTTCGCGATACGAATTTCCATCGCTTTTATGATCTTGGCC